>SKYC01000017.1 GCA_007128085.1 Saprospiraceae bacterium
AATGTGGACGGAATAATTCTCGACCTGAGAAACAACGGTGGAGGATCATTGAATGACGTAGTGGATATGTCCGGATTTTTTATCGAAGAGGGGCCGGTGGTTCAAGTAAAATCGAGAACCGCTGATCCGCTCGTACTTTCCAAGAAAGAAAGCGAGGTTATCTACGATGGGCCTTTAATCGTAATGGTGAATTCCTTCAGCGCATCGGCCTCGGAAATACTCGCAGCCGCCTTACAGGACTACAACAGGGCCATAATCGTTGGAGGTAAATCCACTTTTGGAAAGGGAACCGTTCAGCGGTTTTTCAATCTCGATCGGATGGCCAGAGGAAATAGTGAACACACACCGCTGGGAGAAGTGAAGGTTACAACCCAAAAATTCTACCGGGTGAACGGGGGTTCAACACAACTCAAAGGGGTGATACCCGACATTGTTTTTCCCGATAACTTTCATTACATGACCGTTGGAGAAAGAGATTACGATTACGCAATGGAATGGTCGGAAATTGATGCGGTCGATTACGGACAAAATGTCTGGGTCGTGGACGACCAGCTGATCAAATACCTTCAGAAGAGAAGTCAGGAGAGAATATCCGATAACGATCTTTTTGATAAAATTCTAGAAAATGCGGAAAGACTGAGCTCCCTAAGGGATGAGTCACAGCGTCCACTGAATATGGAGGAATACCGCCAATATCTGAGTACCCGTGAAGACGAAGCAGATCAGTTCCGGGACCTGTTTGAACCGATCGAACCGATGCACATTGAAAATCTCGAAGTCGATGTAGCGTTTATTGAGTCCGATAGTTCGCGGATTGCCAGAAATCAGTCCTTTATCGAAGTGCTTCAAAAAGATATTTATGTTTACGAATCACTGGCAATAATGGACGACATTATTCGCGGATTGACGGTGAATAAATAAGAAGACACTTAAATTCCAAACCTATTGAATTACCTGACTTTCGAGAATGTGTCACGATCCTATGGAGATAGGGTATTGTTTTCTGACATTACTCTTCACATCAACAAGGGTGAAAAAGTGGCGCTTGTCGCAGAAAATGGAACCGGAAAATCTTCGCTTCTTCGAATCATTACCGGTGAAGAAGCACCGGAAGGGGATCGCGCCAAAGTTTTTATACATCCAAACATCAAGCTGGGCTACCTCCAGCAAGAGCCGGATTTGAATCCCGATTTCACCATTTACGAGTCCATCTATGAAAGTGACAACAAGGCCATTGTTGCACTGAAAAACTACGAAAAGCTGTTGTTGACAAAGAGCGATGATGCCGATGCCATTCAAAAAGCATTGGAGGAGGTCGAACTTCACAAAGCGTGGGAAAAAGAATCCGAAGTTCACGAAATATTGAACAAACTGAGTTTGCAGGACCTCAAGTTGAAAGTTTCAAAACTTTCCGGAGGACAGAAAAAACGATTGGCTCTGGCCAAACTGCTGATTGATGAGCCTGATTTACTGATATTGGATGAACCTACCAACCATCTGGATTTGAAGATGATTGAGTGGTTGGAATCCTTTTTAAGCAGGCCCGGACTGACTTTGTTCCTGATTACCCACGACCGGTATTTTTTGGAGCGGGTTTGCAAAGTCATTGTGGAACTCTCCAACGGAAGACTTCACAAGTACCAGGGCAATTACTCGGAATTCCTCGAAAAGAAATTAACCCGGGAGACCAATGAGGGCATTCGATTCGAAAAGGGAAAGAAGTTGTTTAAAAGCGAATTGGAATGGGTGAAACGCCAGCCGAAGGCCAGAGGAACCAAAGGCAAAGCGCGTGTGCAAAAATTTCAGGATCTGAGAACAGAACTTTCAGGCCACAAAGAAAAGGACGAAATTTCCATCAACATCAAACCCGAGCGCCTCGGTTCCAAGATTTTGGAACTCCAGTATATTTCTAAATCGTATGACGATTTTGTACTCTTCAAAGACTTTCACTATAAATTTAAGAAAAAAGACCGGGTGGGGGTTGTGGGCCCAAATGGCTCGGGAAAGTCCACTCTCCTCGAGGTCATTGCTGCCAATCTACCCCCGGATAAAGGGAAAGTGGTCCACGGAGAAACTCTTAAAATAGGCTACTTTAAACAATCGGGACTGAATGTTCCGGAAGACAAGCGCGTATTGGATTACATTCGGGAATTTGCCGAGTACATCCCCATGGAAAAGGGAAAAAAGCTGTCCGCCAGTCAGCTGCTGGAGCAATTTTTATTTCCACCGACCCAACAACAAGTCTATATATCCAAGTTGAGCGGAGGAGAAAAAAGAAGACTGTATCTATTGTCCATTCTCATTCAAAACCCCAACTTCTTAATACTCGATGAGCCCACCAACGATCTGGACATTGTCACTTTGAATGTGTTGGAAGATTACCTGATCGACTTTCCCGGTTGCCTGATCATTGTATCTCACGACCGCTTTTTTATGGATAAAATTATTGACCACTTATTTGTATTTAGAAATGGGGGTAAAATAATTGATTACCCGGGCAGTTACTCCGACTTCAGGGATGACCCGGACATGAATGAGACGGGGAAAAAACCAGTGGAGAAGAAAGCGATCACCGAAAAAAATAAAAACAATTCAGCCCCTGAAACGGCAGAGGCCAGAGAAACCAAAAAGCAAATCAACCAAATCGAACGATCCATTAAAAAACTGGAATCCGAAAGAGAGAAAATTTTGGGGGTTTTTGAATCCGGAGGCCTGGCCCCCGGTGAAATCGTCGAGTGGTCTGAAAAACTTTCAGTGGTCAAAGGTGAGATTGACAGTCTCGAAGAAAAATGGATGGAATTGGTCGACTGATTTTTGTTTTTTCCGAAATCAATCAAAACTTTGCAAATCAATTGTTTAAAGAGGTTCAGTTAAAGTATAATTTGGGCTGTCTCCCGGCTTGTTTAAAAGAGGAAGGTTGAATGAGTAATTTAAGTTTCATACACCATTTGGAGAAAAAACTCCAGCAACCCCTGCCGGGGCATAAGGCGCACCAAAAAATGTACGTCATTGGCCATGCTGCCCGGGCAAACCCACCCGAGGATGCACTACAGGCGGGTGTTATGGCCTTGTTTTTTCCCTTGGGGGAGAGTTGGCAATTGATTTTTATTAAGAGAAGTAGTCGCTATCACGATGATCGGCACAAAGGACAAATTGGATTTCCCGGTGGAAAGTACGAAAGCGAAGATCGAGATTTAATGGATACGGCCCTCAGAGAAACCAGAGAGGAAATAGGGGTGGAGGCAGAAAAGATTAAAGTGCTCGGATCCCTGAGCGAATTGTATATTCCCGTGAGTCAATTCAATGTACACCCCTTCGTTGGTTTTGTAGAAAAAAAGCCGGAATTCAGCTTGCAGGCAGAAGAAGTCGATCGGGTGATATACTGTGGAATCCATCGTTTTTTCAACAAAGATTGCAGAAGTCGTACGGATATGGAAGTGGACGAAGGGATTCGGATACACGGAGTTCCCTATTACGACCTTGAAGGCGAAGTGCTTTGGGGTGCTACGGCAATGATCACAAGTGAATTGCTCGAAACCATCGGCCGTCTTCCCGATGGAACACACTAATTTCACTTACCCGCCCCTGTGGCAGTATCTTCCCATTGGAAAAGCTGAATTTAAAGCATTTATCTTACATGTTGCGGCGGTATTGACCACCGACCTCGTAAAGTGCATGAGTAATTTGCCCCAGTGAGCAGACTTTGGAACACTCCATGAGCGCTTCATACACATTGTCGTTCTTCAAGGCAGATTTTTTTAGCTCCTTCAATGCCAGCTTGGCGTTTGATTCATGAGATTTGTGAATCTCCCTGAGGTTTACAATTTGACATTCTTTTTCCTCCTCGGTTGCTCGAATGACCTCGCCGGGCTGAACCGTGGGAGATCCATCTTTACTCAGGTAAGTGTTGACGCCGATGATGGGAAACTCACCGCTGTGCTTGAGAGCTTCGTAGTAGTGACTTTCTTCCTGAATTTTACCCCGCTGGTACATGGTTTCCATGGCTCCCAATACGCCACCTCTTTCTGTTAATTTGTCAAATTCCAGCAACACGGCTTCTTCGACCAGGTCTGTCAATTCTTCAATGATAAAAGATCCCTGCAGCGGGTTTTCATTTTTCGCCAAACCCAATTCGTGATTGATAATCATTTGAATGGCCACCGCCCTTCGCACACTCTCCTCTGTAGGGGTTGTAATGGCCTCGTCGTATGCGTTGGTGTGAAGGGAATTGCAATTGTCGTAAATGGCGTAGAGTGCCTGCAGCGTCGTTCGGATATCGTTAAATGAGATTTCCTGGGCGTGCAGAGATCTGCCCGAAGTCTGGATGTGGTATTTGAGTTTTTGGGATC
Source organism: Saprospiraceae bacterium (assembly GCA_007128085.1). Taxonomy (GTDB): domain Bacteria; phylum Bacteroidota; class Bacteroidia; order Chitinophagales; family Saprospiraceae; genus PWJY01. The sequence continues at coordinate 4,350 of SKYC01000017.1, forward strand.
GCTCATTTCCACCGTATTTCTTTTTCATGGCTTTGGCCCAAATTCTCCTGGCCACTCTACCGATGACTGCGTACTCCGGATCGACCCCATTTGAAAAGAAAAAAGAGAGATTGGGTGCGAAATCATCGATGTCCATTCCCCGGCTCAGGTAGTACTCGACAAAAGTAAAGCCGTTGGCAAGCGTAAAAGCCAGTTGAGTAATGGGATTGGCACCTGCTTCGGCGATGTGGTAACCGGATATGGAAACAGAGTAGAAGTTTCGAACTTGTTGATCGATAAAATACTGCTGGACATCTCCCATGAGTTTAAGGGAAAATTCAGTAGAAAATATACAGGTGTTTTGCGCCTGATCCTCCTTGAGTATATCCGCCTGAACAGTTCCCCTGACCGATCTCAATGCCTGGGATTTCAACTCCTCGTAGATGTTGGACGGAAGGATTTCGTCTCCGCTCAGACCCAACAGCATCAACCCCAAACCGTTGTTGCCCTCCGGAATGTCTCCCAGATAAGTCGGTCGGGCGAATCCCCGGTCGTCGTACTTTTCTTTCAATTTCTTTTCCACTTCACCTTCAAGACCGTGTTCGACGATGTATTTTTCGCAGACCTGGTCAATGGCCGCATTCATAAAAAAGGCACAAATGGTCGCTGCAGGCCCATTGATGGTCATGGAAACCGATGTTTTGGGATCGCAGAGATCAAAGCCCGAATACAACTTTTTGGCATCGTTGAGACTGCAAATACTTACCCCGCTGTTTCCGATTTTCCCGTAAATATCGGGTCGGTGGTCGGGATCCTCCCCGTAGAGCGTGACGGAGTCAAATGCGGTGGAAAGCCTGTTGGCCGGCATGTCTTGGGAAAGGTAGTGAAACCGCTTATTGGTGCGTTCAGGGCCCCCTTCCCCGGCAAACATTCGCGTGGGATCTTCTCCCTTTCTTTTAAACGGAAAGACTCCGGCGGTATAGGGAAATTCTCCGGGTACGTTTTCCTGCAGATTCCACTTCAATAAATCTCCCCAGTCCCGGTATTTCGGCAATGAGACCCGTGGGATTTTACTTTGAGAAAGTGAGCGGGTAAAAGTGGGTACCCGTATTTCTCTGTCCCTGACCTTGTAAACAAACTCATCGGCTTCATATTGCTCCCTTTTAGAGGGCCATTCATCCAGTGTTCGGAGGCTATCTCCGCTCAGATCCATTCTCAACTCCTCCTCCAGGCCATTGAGCTCCCGGATCAATTCATCATACGCGCCCTTTTTTCTTTTCTCCAAATCGCTTTTTGTCTGCATTACGGAGCGGAGTCGGGAAGCCAGGTCTGCCTGTTTATTTACCCATTCATCGTACTTTCGGTTGTTTTCTGAAATTTCAGATAGATACCGAATGCGGGATGGAGGAATGATGAAGATCTTTTCCGAAAATCCTTCCTGAAGGGTGAAATCCAGTGAAAAATCCACCTGGCATTTCTCCACAATTTTTTTCATGAGATGGATGAATAACTTGTTGGTGCCGGGGTCGTTAAACTGAGAAGCGATGGTACCGTAAACCGGCATTTCATCTACCGACTGTTCAAAGAGAAGGTGATTTCGCTGGTATTGCTTTTTTACGTCTCTCAAGGCGTCCTGCGCCCCTCTTTTATCGAATTTATTAATGGCAATCAAATCTGCAAAATCGAGCATGTCGATTTTTTCGAGCTGTGTGGCCGCTCCGTACTCCGGAGTCATGACGTAAAGCGAAAGATCTGAATGGTCCGTTATTTCGGTGTCGGACTGACCGATACCGGAGGTCTCAAGGATAATCAAATCAAAATCCGATGCCTTCAGGATGTCCAAAGCTGCACGTATGTGCCTGGATAGAGCCAGGTTGGACTGTCTGGTGGCCAGCGATCTCATATATACCCGGTCGGTGTGGCTTATGGCGTTCATACGGATTCTGTCACCCAGAAGTGCGCCTCCCGTTTTGCGTTTGGAGGGGTCGACGGAAACGACCGCAATCTTTTTGTCCTCGTACTCCAGCAAAAAACGCCGAATGATTTCGTCGACCAGACTGGATTTTCCGGCGCCACCGGTACCCGTTATTCCCAATACCGGACTCTTGCTCTTCCCGGCTTTTTTCGAAAGTGTGTCTACGAGGTCGGCGTGGAGATCGGGGTAGTTCTCAATACCTGAAATGAGTCGGGCAATGGATTTAAAATCTCCCTCTTTCAGATGATTCAACTGACCGTTGAGATCCTTTCCCAGGGGATAATCACACTGTCGAATGACATCGCTGATCATTCCCTGCAATCCCATACTCCTCCCATCGTCCGGGCTGTAAATTCTTGAGATACCGTAATTTTGAAGATCCTCAATTTCTGAGGGAAGGATGGTGCCACCGCCGCCCCCGAAAATTTTTATATGACCGCACCCCTCTTCCTGAAGCAGATCGTACATGTATTTAAAATACTCATTGTGTCCCCCCTGATACGAGGTGATGGCTATTCCGTTGGCATCCTCCTGGATGGCTGTATCTACAATCTCCCGCACCGATCGGTTGTGCCCCAGATGAATGATCTCAGCTCCAGAGGCCTGCATGATTCTCCTCATGATATTGATAGCGGCATCGTGTCCGTCGAACAATGATGCAGCCGTAACAATTCTCACATGATGCGTGGGTTTATATATACCATTCCCATTTTTATCCATAAATCACATTTTTTAAACTGTGCCCGAAGATAAGAATTTTTTTTGAATCGGTGAAAGCACTTTTTATATCCAAATTCGGATTCTATTTTTTTAATTAACGTATATTGCGTTCATTCGGTTTGAGTTTTGCCGCCGGATATTTACAGAAAACGGTTTAGTGTTCACGGTGTATGATAATCTGACTTTGACACATCCACAATAAATTTTTATTGCATGAAATATTCTATAATTATAGCCACGTACAATCGATTGGATGAAATCCGGGATTTGGTGGCCAGTTTTGAGAAAGTCGATTTCCCTACGGAGGATTTTGAATTGGTGATAGCCGATGATGGATCCACAGACGGTACCCGGGAATACCTTGAAAATACTGAGTTCAATATCGATATCCGTTATTTTCACCAAAAAAACAAAGGCCCGGGAGCTGCCAGGAATTTGGGTATGGAAGAAGCGCGCGGAGAGTATTATATCTTTATCGATTCGGATTGTACCGTTCCCGACGATTACCTTTCAAGAATTGACAGCGAGGTGGACGAAGGCAATTTGGATGCCTTTGGCGGGCCGGACACCTATCATCCGGATTTTCCACCCCTGCTTAAAGCGATCAATTACTCCATGACTTCCTTTATTGGCACCGGTGGTACCCGCGGTTCCAAAAGGAGTGTTACCCGATTTTATCCCCGCTCTTTTAATATGGGGATTCACCGCAGTGTCTATGAAAAAATTGGTGGTATGGGAAGTCTGAGACACGGACAGGATATGGATTTTTCCGCCAGGATTTACAAAGCCGGATTTAAGGTGGGACTGATTGAAGACGCTTTTGTCTACCACAAGAGAAGAACAAACCTAAGACGGTTTTTCAAACAAATATTCAATTGGGGGGTAGCCAGAATCAATTTGAGTAAAAAACACAAGGGGCTGTTGAAGCCCATTCATTTGGCCCCGGCCATCATTCTCCTCGGGACCCTCATCATTTTTTTACTCGCCCCCTTTAACACTTTCTTCGAGGGTCTGGGATTTCTCATTTTATTGTTCGGGCTCTTTTTGGCCATTTATGTATTTGTCGAGTCGACTTGGATTTACAAATCGATCCGGGTGGGGCTATTGTCTGTTCTCACCATTTACATTCAAATCATTGCCTACGGATTGGGAACACTCAGCGGGTTGTTTCAACGCTTATTGGGCAGGGAAACTGCCACAGGGTTCAGCAAAAATTACTACAAGTAGGGTAGGGGCTGGTTAAAGCTGTCAACGAACCTCCGGTGGCTGAGGTGATCCCTGCCGAAGGGCTCTAGAATCTCCGGAGATTAATCCCCGTAATCCCGTGAAACCAAAGCCAGCAAAGATTTAGCGGAGGAGTGTAGTGTATACTATAGAAAAGCATTGTCAAATTTAAACCAGGGAATAGAATACCGTTAACGGAGACTCAATTTG
>SKYC01000382.1 GCA_007128085.1 Saprospiraceae bacterium
AGTTGAACTCATCAAAAGAGATTTACCGGATGACATCAGAACGGATGTTGGCTTTGACAATACAGAGTATATCAGAAACTCAATTGCCGAGGTACAGCAATCTGTATTTCTGGCATTTGGTCTCGTTGTATTTGTTATTTTCTTTTTTCTCAGAGATTGGCGCACCACGCTGATTCCCATTGTGGCCATGCCGATTTCTCTGATTGGGGCCTTTTTCGTGATGTACGCTTTTGGTTTTACCATCAATGTTTTGACGCTCCTTGGAATTGTTCTCGCTACCGGATTGGTGGTAGACGATGCCATTGTAATGCTGGAGAATATTTATCAAAAAATTGAAAAGGGGCTTCCTCCCATTCAGGCCGCCATTGAAGGGGCAAAGGAAATATACTTTGCCATCATAGCTACCACGGTTGCACTGGTGGCAGTTTTTATGCCAATTATTTTCCTTGAGGGAGCTACAGGTCGGTTGTTCCGGGAGTTTGGAATGGTCCTGGCCGGTGCGGTCATTATTTCTACTTTTGTCTCCTTGTCCATGACACCTATGCTCAGTTCCCGTTTGTTGAAAAAACGGGATGGGAAAAACTTTTTATACCGGATAACCGAGCCTTTTTTTAAAGGACTGGTAAATGGCTACAGGAAATCACTCAGTGCCTTTTTAAAGGTTCATTGGCTCGCTATTGGAATAGTGGCCATTGCGGGGGTGGGTATCTACATTTTGTTGGAGACCTTACCCTCTGAACTCGCTCCTATGGAAGACAAAAGCAGGTTTAGAATTATATCCTCTGCCCCCGAAGGTACTTCTTACGAGTTGATGGACGAATATGTCATGGAGTTGCTTCAATTCATCGACACCATTCCGGAAAAAACTTCTATTATTTCAGTAACCTCTCCTGGATTTGGTGCATCAACCACTGTAAACTCCGGGTTTATCCGGGTGGCCTTGGTTGAACCGGGGGAACGGGAAAGAAGTCAGCAACAAATAGTCAGTGATTTGACTCCAAAATTAAGATCCCACAACTTCGCAAGATCATTTGCTGTGCAGGATCAGACGATCCAGGTGGGAAGGGGCTTGTCCGGTTTGCCTGTTCAATATGTCCTGCAGGCGCCAACACTGGAGGCCATGAGGGAAAAGCTTCCCGAATTTTTGCAAAAGGCCGAAGAAAAATCCGCCCTGGGTGTAGTGGATGTAGACTTAAAATTTACGAAACCGGAAATTACTGTCACCATCGATCGGATCCGCGCCAATACATTGGGTGTCAGTGTTCGGGATATCGCTCAAACCCTTCAGTTGTATTTTGCCAGCCAGAGATACGGGTTTTTTATCATGGACGGCAAACAGTACGAGGTCATTGGGGAGGCCATAAGGACAAGCCGGGATCAACCCATCGACCTGATGCAGGCAATGGTCAGAAACCGCAGCGGAGAGCTGATTCCTCTCAACAATTTAGTGACTCTGGAGGAGAGATCTTCCCCCCCTCTATTATTTAGGTACAATCGCTATGTATCTGCCACGGTTTCAGCAGGCCTGAGCGATGGTTACAGCCTCGGACAGGGAGTCGCAGCCATGGATGAAGTGGCCGATGAGGTTCTGGACGATAGCTTTTACACCACACTGACCGGTACTTCCAGAGACTTTATGGATTCGGCCGGTGGTTTGTACTTTGCTTTTATTTTTGCCCTCGCCCTGGTTTTTCTGGCCCTCGCTGCCCAATTTGAAAGCTTTGTGGATCCCTTTGTGATTATGTTTACTGTTCCCCTCGCATTGGTGGGTGCCCTGTTGTGCCTATACCTTTTTGGACATACAATGAACATTTTCAGCCAAATAGGACTGATCGTACTGGTGGGAATAGTGACCAAAAACGGTATTTTGATCGTGGAGTTTGCCAATCAGCGCTTGCCTTCTTCCACTTCCCTGAGAGAAGCTGCGCTTGAAGCTGCGACTTTGCGATTCAGACCCATCTTGATGACCAGTCTCGCTACCTCTTTGGCTACACTGCCCATCGCCTTGGCTTTGGGCGCCTCCGCCACCTCGAGAATCCCCATGGGAATTGTGGTGGTAGGTGGACTGATGTTTTCCCTTTTATTAACTTTGTACGTAATACCGGCCATGTATGTATTGTTGTCGAGAAAAAAGAATTTGTTGAATACGGAAGAAAAGATCAACCAGTGAATGGGGTTACGAGAGAACCGGGGAGTGGGTAGCGTCAATTTGTTAAGGTTTGGCGGAGAGGGAGTTTGAAATAGCAAAAAATTAAAAAAATGAAGTATTTATTTTTAGCACTCTTTTTCTCTTTATTGGTGCATTCCCTCCAAGCTCAGGAAGAACTGACCCTGGAAGGTGCTTTTGAAAAGGCCATGGAAGAAAACTACGGCATTCAGGTTTCTATTGTGAATTTCGAAATGAGTCAATTGGATAACCACCCCGGAAATGCCGGCTTATTACCCAGAGTATTTCTGCAAAGTGGTGTTGACTATTCTTCCAATAACTCCAAACAAACCTTTTTTGATGGAAGTGATCGAACCGCAAATTGGGCGGGAAACTTTAGCTTTAATTCTGCAGTTCAGGGAGAATGGACCGTTTATGACGGAGGTGCCGGACAGTCGAGAAAACGTATTTTGGAGGGCTATGAACAACTTTCTGAATCTGAGATAGAGGTGCGGTCAAGGGATTTACTCACGAGAATCGCCAATGCTTTTTACGCAGTTTTGTACTATCAGGATACGGAAAAATTATTAGAGCAAAGTGTGGTGTTTTACGAGGATCTGAAAAATCTTGAACAAGAGAGAATGCAGTTGGGACGGGGAACGAGAATCAGCCTGCTTCAAACGCAAACTGAACTCAACAGGGAGCGGGCCAGACTCGAACAAGTGATGAGCTGGAAGGAGACGGCGCTGAACGATTTATTTCGACTGATGAATGTAGAATCTGAAGAAGTCGTATTGGTATCAGATGGTTACTTTGAAGAAGCTGTGTTGGAACGCGATCAACTGCTCGAAGAAGTGCTCTCGAACAATCCGGAAGTGTTGTACAAGGCTTTGCAACAACAAATTATTGAAGAGGAAATCACCCTGAGAAAATCCGAACAATATCCCACGGTGGATCTCATTGGCGGAGTGAGTTACAATCTCGCCAGAAGCGAAGTGGGCATTTTACAAACCAATCGCAACTTAAGCCCTTATGTGGGCGCTACCCTGAGGTTTAATATTTTTGACGGAGAAAGGAGCCGACGAGCCATTCAGCGCAGCAAACTGCAAACCGAAATAGGTCTGCTCGAATTGAATGACCTCAGAGCCGGGCTTTCCTATGAAATGAAAAACAGATTTGAGGAGTTTGAAACGGCGGGCAGATTGCTCGAAATGGAACTGGAAAATCTCGCTATTTCACAGGAAAATCTCGGTTTGGCTGAAGAGATGTATCTGGCGGGAAGAATCAGTAATTTTGAACTCCGCGAAGTACAACAACAAGCGGTTAGAGCGGAGGAGGCAGTTGCGGACCTCAGGAGAGTCAGAGCTACTTCTTTTATCGGCATCATTGCACTGACCAACCGCTACTTCTGGGACTAATTGGTGTTTTGTTGCATCAATTGCATGACCCTGTTTGCCATTTCTCTATCTCCCAAAGCCTCAAATGACTCTGCCATCACTTGGTAACTTCCCCTGAACCCCGGATTCAACCTTATGGCATATTCAGCCTCTTCTATGGCTTCACTGTGCCGATTCAATTGTTGCAGAGCCAAAGCCTTGTAGAAATACCCGATAAAGTGTTGTTCAGCACTTGAGATCAAGGCATCTGCAGAATGCAGTGCTTCTTCTGTCTGACCGATATTCAGAAGTATACTGGTTCTGATTTGAAGCCCCTGTGTAAAGGTCGGCATAAGCTCCAGTGATTTCTCCGCAGCGAACAGTGCCTCTTCTGCCTGACCTGCCTGAATTTGAATTTGTGCCAAAGCACCCCACACTTCCTCGCTGTACGGGTTTTTCTCCAGATAAGAGGTGAAGTAATTGACAGCTGATTCAATATTCCCCTGCTCTAAAGCCTGAAAGCCCCGGTAGTCGTCTTTGGATACTCTCCTTACTACCGCCCCGAGGGGTACTCCGTCAACCAATACTTCGTGAACCGTTTCTACCGGAGGCCAGTACCCTTCCCTGATTTGATGGGGAGACATCAAGGCGCAGTAAAATGTGGCGTAGTCCCAATCCACTGAGCTTTTATCGTAATACCTGGTGTATTTGACCCGCGCTTGCTTCGTGTGATTTCTCAGGTAATATTTTGAAGCTCTGCGGTCGTTGGTAGCTATAATCAATGTATCGCCCTGGTGACCTTCCAGTACATTTTCGATCAACCACTCGGAGGCTTCTTTTAGACTGTTCAAAGAGTAATCCGTTTCGTAACAACCGTGCGCATTCTTGGTGCCACCTATGATTTCATTGAAGTAGGTGTACTCCATGGGCTGATTTTTCACAATAAACGACATGGGGTGAAGCATGAGGACGATCATAGCCGGCCAGAGGAAGTTGATTGCCTTTTTTCCTTTGAAATGCCTGAAAACTCCCTCAATCCCCAGGGATGCAATAATGGCGATAAAGGGGTAAACAAATAAAAAGTGCCTCCACCCCCCGTAGTGGGTGTTCACCTGAAACAAGGCGTAATAGAGCGGCAGAACAACGGAAGCCAATACCATGAGATACGGCAATAGGTTGCCCTTATTCACCACTTTGCGGAGAACGAAAAATGAAAGTCCAAATGCAGCGAGGATAAATGCAGGTATGGTGATCAACATATACTTGCCGGTGTAATACCACGGCATGGCATTCGACCAGATCTGTTCTCCTTCAAAAACCTGACGCAAACTGACTCCCAATTCGGCGGATGCCGATAGTACTTCCAGCGAGTTAGCAATTGGCGATTCCAGAGCAAATGGCCAGGTGAGAACGCCCAGGGCAAATCCACCTGCACACGCCAGTAAAGAGGTACCTAACATGGTGGCTGCACGGGGCAGTTCCGTGAACATTTTTCCAAGGTTTTTTAACTGTACCAGGTAGGCGATACCTGTAAACGCCAATAGATACCCCATGACCAATACACCGCCCCCCAGCCTTAAACTGTACGCCCAGGCTATTCCTACGACCACCCACAAAAAGTATTTCCAGTTGATTTTTGGCAGAGACCTTAAATAGGGGATCATAAAATAGACCGCAAAACAGACCGATGCCGCCATGGGTATATCCCGGTGATTGTTGTAGGAGTGGCCGAGAAAACGCGGCGATAACAGCAATAGGAGAAACGCTATCCACGCCATTCGATACCCCCCGATCCTCAGCGCTATCAATGCGGCAAACAACATGGCCAGCCAGCCGACCACCGCATTCCAGAAGTGCCTGAACCCAAAAGAATCGGGAGGCATTCCCAGCCATTTTTGAACAGCGTACAACACATTGTCGAAAGACTGTGCATTGTAGTGTTGCGGGTCAATGCCGCGCTGCGTTACTGCTGATTTGTCAGCACCCAGTGTGGTGTAATAATCATAGACACGTGAGGCCTGATCCAAATACCGGTATTCATCCCCGGATACGGCCGCGTTTTGACTCAATACAGTCATTAGAAAGAGCGATGCCACCGCTGTGATAAAAAAAGCAAATCTGTAAATGCTCGCTTCACCCAAAAAAGAATACTTTTTTTCAGGACTCAACTTTCGCTCTCTGAGCGGTACTGTTACGTGCCAGTTGAGAAAGGATTTGAATCGCTGAACCGGATTCGCGCCACCTTTTGTTTTTTCTCCTGTTATTTGGTCCAGGTAAATGAGGGCTTTAGAGTTCAAGCCTCGCACCAGACTATTGGCTTCGTCCATAGCAGATTCAGCTCCGCTCAGGTGATCCAACAGATATTGCAGTGGCTCTTTTTCTGCAATTAGGGCAAATGACTGCCCACTGGATTTTTCTCCGGTAAATACGGGGAGACACAAAGCGTGCTGTGACAGACATCTACCAATATTTCGGATGCCAGTATTCAGGCTATTTAACGAGGTCGCCCGATCGATATCCAAAAGAAGAAATTTTCCGAAATTGGAATCCGCTACCAACTTACTGACCCCCTCTGTGAAGTTGCTTTCAAGGACAATAGGATGGCCGGATTCAAAGTCGTTCTTATTGCGATTTTCCCCGACAATGAGAATCGTTAAATTCTCTATGTCGAACAAACCCTCCGCCTGAGAATAGAAGTCCGATATGCGCCCGGGATCATTTCCGTTGGAAAACGCAATGATCCCCGTTTGTTTCCAATTGAAGGATTTTCGAGATACAATCTTTTTCTTCCTTGGTTTCCTTTTGGACATCTGCTCTTTGGTTTATTGCTTGGTGATTTCTTCCAGTTTTTTGGCTTTTTTGTCGCTTTCGGTAATGGAGTATTTGAGCATTTTTTCGACCACAGGCGTAGGTTCGAGCTCCACATAAATCTGGTAAGCAAAAAACCGCTTGCTGATCTTTATGAGGAAATTGTTCACTTTGACCATAAAACGACCCAGCCAGTTGTTGCCAATTGCTTCCGGGAAAGGAGCCGGTACGCCACCGACCTTTTTGACCAAATACCCGGTTTGTTTGCACATGCGCAAGAAAGTGGTGTACGTAAAAAGTCTTTTGTGGGTGCGGTCGAGTATCCCTTTTTTTCCGTAGTTAAAATTGCCCAACAACAATTGAAACCTCATCACCATAAAGGCTATATTTGGGGTGGTCATTATAATTTTGGGACGATGTGTAGGGTGGAACTTGGACCGAATAAAGTCCATGAGGTACTCGGGATGATTGACGTGTTCAATGATGTCCAGCATCAAGACCACATCGTAAGAATCCATAGGGAAGTCAAAATCCGGAGAATCCAGATTGGAGACAAAGTACTCCTCAAAATGGGGATTGTTTTCCTGCGGGTACATGTCCAATCCCGTGACCTTACAGCCTTTTTTCTTTAATTCCTTAGCTATCAAACCGGTTCCTGCGCCCAGATCCAGTACGCGACTCTCTGCCGGAGTGTTTTTTAAGGCCATGGTATGTGAGGACGTATATCCCAGTTTGAGCTGGTAATGGGGTGCACCGTCATCCACATCGTACTCTATTTTGTAAAAAATATTCATTTTGTGGAGCTTGCTCTGTAAAGAAGCTACTACGACATTCCACGCGTACTTTATGCCGTTGACATGGCAAATTTCGTCCCCGTAAAAGGTGGGTATCGGAATTTCTTTAATCCTGAATTTTGCCAAAAGCAACTGGATAATGATTTGAGTGTCGAAATGAAAATCATTGGAGTTGCGCTCAAAGGGCAGACGTTCGAGGGCGGTGACTGAATACGCCCTGTACCCGGAGTGAAACTCGTATAAACCGGAATTTAAAATCCAGTTCTGAAATTTGGTCAAAATGATGTTGCCGATGAATTTGTAATAGGGCATTCCCCCCTTAAGTGCATCTCTTTTGTTGATCATTCTGGATCCGAAAACGGCCTCTGCCTCACCGTTTAGCAGGGGATCTACCATTTCTTCAACTAACTCAGGTGCGTACTGTCCGTCTCCGTGTAAAAGTACGACTGCATCAAAGCCGTTGGTAATAGCGTATCGGTAACCCAGTTTTTGATTGCCGCCATAGCCCTGATTAATCGGATTGTACAAAACCCTCAGGTTCATCGACAAATTGGACTGCTGATATTTTTTGGCGACTTCGTAGGTTTTGTCCTCGGATGAATCATCGATGATGAGTATCTCGTATTCGTGTTTTTCCAGAAAGGGAGAGGGAATCCTGTTGAGCACCTTCTCAATGTGTTGCTCGGCATTGTAGGCGACAATAAATATTAAAACTTTTCCGGCCTTCGCTTGGTCTTGCATTTTATCGCGTAATGAATTGATTGCGCAAATATAACTCATTGTCCCCTTTTTTAAGTGTGCGAAACCCAATAGGTTCAAAACGACCCGTGAAATCGCACCTAAATTAGAATTATTGCGGAAAAGTAATTAACTTAGCCTGAATTACTCATGGATAATCTGTATTTGAGATTGCAAAACCAACAAACCGGACGGTTGTCCTCGTATCTTTAACAGGCACTGTCATTTTAGCAATTGGTGTACTCTTTGAAATAAATCGAATAAAACCGGACAGGATACTGATTTCATAATAAAAGTCCCAAAGTTTTTAATTTGAATTGAGTGTCCGCTCCTAATTAGTTAGATAAACTTTAAAACAATGAAGCTGGCCTACTTAGCAATCTCCGCAGTTGTATTCGCATTGATTTTTGCCTGTAAATCCGATTCAGAACCGGATCCGGACCCCGATCCGATGGACCCCGGAGTGCACACCATTTCCGACGTCTGCGATCAGGACAGTGTTTATTTTGTGAATGATATACGGCCGATTCTCATCTCTTATTGCGCTACCAGTGG
>SKYC01000264.1 GCA_007128085.1 Saprospiraceae bacterium
CAATTGAATTGCAGGTTAATTTTTTTGTCATGTACTTAGTAATCAGGGCTAAACTACCTTTTTTGGTTTTGCAGTCATATACCAGTGCGGGATACCGTCTTCCAAAAATTCATCACTCAATCTTTTGAATCCGAGGGATTCATAAAAATTCAGCAAGTAGGTCTGAGCCATTATTTTGATGGGGACTTCGGGGTATTTTTCGCGACAAAAAGCCATGGATTTTTCCATAATTACGCGTCCCAGTCCACTGCCTCTAAACGGTTTCTTTACGATGACGCGGCCTATGGCTGTATACCCCTTGTACTCGTAGTTGGGAGGCATGATCCGTGCATAGGATTCCAACTGACCAGCTGTTATCGAAAACAAATGCAGAGCACCCATGTCCAGATCGTCGACATCCTGATAGGGGCAATTCTGCTCCACCACAAACACCTCTGCCCGCAGCTGCAGAATTTGGTATAGCTGTGTTTTGTTCAGCTCTTCAAAGGTACTTATTTGAATTTTTTTTTGGTCTTTCATAGGCTCCTTGTGCTCTCCGTATTACAGTCTTTCTGCCAGTACAGCAGTAAGTCTTTCATTTCGCCTGTCCCCCGAAATGTGGTGCAACTCAATTAAAATCACATAAATGCCTACGGTCTGTTTTTCGCCGCTGTCGTTTTCTCCCGACCACTGCAAAAAACCCTCCGTACCCAGGCTTTTGTTCTGCACCAGTCTACGCACCAGATTGCCGTTCATATCAAAAATGCGGATGTTGGCCACGTAACCGGGTTCGTCAATCCGGTATTCTATCTGTAAAAAATCTTCAAACCCATCCCCATCGGGACTAAATGTCCGGCTGTTCAAAAAGAAAAAATCCTCGGGTTCCTCCACAGTCACTTCCCTCCGCTGGCTGTTCTCCGCTGTCGGAGTGGCACCCCCCACCAAAGTGGCGGCCGAATACCAGGCTGCTGAAAATGAAGGTTCCAAAAATGGATCCGTCCGTTCCAGAGAAATTCCTCTCGTGTTTCTCAGCAGGGGATCGTGAAGGTCGCCCGAATACTGAATGCTGTCCAGATACACCAGTTCCTCCGGATGGAATGCACTCACCACTACCGAACCGCTGTTGACATCCAGCGCCATGAGATCCAGGGACTGTAGCCCCGCCGGATCTTCTACCGTATACGCCTGTTGCAGTAAGTGGGTCTCCCTGCCCACTGTCAAGAGCGTTCCCGGGGGAATTAAACGGTCAACTTCCGATCTCAAAGTCGATTCAGCTCCGCTCGACCTCCGGTGATAAATCAGGAGATCAGACAATCTGAAAAATCGCGATTCGTGCGTGTTTTTAAATTCGATAAAATCGCGTATCCCCACCGGAGGATGATACAGCAGTTCGTTGATGACCACCTCTCCACGATTCGGAAATCCGGGTATTTTAAATTCGTACTCCTGAAGGAGGGGATTGATCTCTCCCGCGCAGGAGGCCAGTCCATCGATACTCACGTTATAGGTCTGCCCCTCATCAAGCTCCTCAGCAAAGTCCAGGTAGAGGGCGGTGGGATTGAAGGGATCGAATTGGAGATCAAAATCCAGGGTTCCAGGAACAACTTCGATATCGGGAGATTGCAGGGGAATGCGCCTGTCGAGTTCTCCATTAAAATGCAGGCCCAAATGGCCTTCATCGGAATAACTCCCGAAATTCAATTCCGGAAGGGGCGGTTTGAACTGCCCATCCAATACACTGTTGGCCTGCCCCGGACTTCCGCCGGATGACCTTTCACTCAAGGCCCAGTTGATCCTGGTTTGACAATTTATTTCCGGATTGATCAGCTCAAGTGAATACCCTCCTTCTGCCTTCAGGGGATCGTCAAACCAATCCGGTCGATAAGAGACGGCAAACAGCAATTCTCCCATGGCCGACCTCAGCTCTATGTCGTCATTGTTGTTGTTAATCACGGGGAAATTGCTGAGCCCCAGCACCGGTCCATAGTTTTCCAACTGCCCGGCATCCCCGGATTCGGAAAGCAATAAGTACTCTCCCGGTTCCAGGACATAAGAAGGCAGGGTTACAGACCTGCTCCTGTCCGAAAAAGTGGTTCCCTCCAATTCCAGAAACTTATCGGAACTGTTGTACAATTCGATGTATTTGATATTGGGAATAAGGGTGGTCGAGGAGGGCAGCGGGTGAATTTCATTGATGACCAAGTCTCCGGAGAGTGGAAATTCCGGCAGTACAAAGACAAATTCCTCTGCAACCTGCACCGCATTCCCATTGAGGTCACTGAGTCCCTCCACGGATAGTTCATAAGTCCTTCCATTCTCAAATTCTCCTTCGAAAAACAATTCTACTTTATTGGCTTCCCCGGGATCGAAAAAAACATCTTCGGGCATTCCAACTCCCGCGATGCTGTAATTACTCAACTCCAGCGCGCTCTCCTCTTCCAGTAATTTGTCAAAAACCAATTCCAGCGCATTGGGAGCCAGTGGCCTGATGGCAATCAGTTCCGGGGCCGTGGTATCCGGTAGCACCTCCCCTATACTGAGATTGTCAAAATAAAACAATGTAGCCCGGGTGACCGTGTAAAAACAGTGTAAACCAAAATAACCGGAATCAAATGTCAATGGGTCGGTATCAACCGTTCTTCTGTCCGGGAAGAGAGAGGCTCCGTCGTAATCTGCATAAACCGCCCAATTGCCCTCTCCGTCGTACTTCACCCTTACCCTTGCCTCCGCGGGATCAAAGGCCACCGCAGCCGTTTCCATTGCGAGGAGGGTCGTTTCCACTCCCCCCGTCCTTTGAATCAGGTAAATGGGTACGTCATTGCCGTTTTCGCCGATTTCCAGAAAAAAGGCATCCGACTCACTGAGCAAACTGTCTTCCGCGATCAGATAAATCCTCAATCTGTTGGAGGCCGAAGGGTTGAACTCCATTCTGAAATAGATATCCCACTGCGTTTGACCGTTTCTTTGAAAGGGAAAAAAAAGGGCCGCATTTCCCGCCTGGTCGTCGTTCAGCTGCAATTCTGATTGACTGTTGATAACAAATTTATCCAGATCTCCATTCCAATCGACCTCTCCACCGACCAGTTCAGCGCGGTCAAAGTCATCCGATATTTGAGCGTATAGACCCGGAAAACTCAATAAAAGAATTAACACCAAGTACCACTTTTTCATTCCACCTGAATATTTTTTTTGGATAACAAGATTAAGACATATTTTTTCAAAAATAAAACATTTCACCCGATTATGACAAAATAATGCAGACGGCTAAGCTTGGATTTGTTAAAATTTAATGTAATTTTGAATCGTTAGTTCTATGAAAAAAGAATAATGTACAGGGAACAGCGCCGGATATCTTTCCGGTATTGACCGTTTTTAATTTGATAATTTAAAGAAAGTGACTGAGTTATGAAGAAACGACTGGTATTGTGGGGAACGACCCCGGAAAGCGACAGAGTACTGGTAGCCATAGGTTTTGAGGAAGACGATAACACCATCAACACCTACATATTTTCCGAAAATGTAGCTACAGAAGAATTTGCCAATCAAATGATGAATCTGTGGAGGGAGGGAAATGAAGTGCCGTTTCCCGACGCCCAACAACAATTGGAATTCAATATTATAGAGGCGGATCGATTGATTCCTGAAGGGGTTACCACGGAAAGGGACGATCTCATTGACAAAGCCAAGGCGGAGTGGACTTTTTTGTACATGTCCAATAAACTGGCCGCCGTTTACGCAACAGAACTGGAAGACCTCAGTGAAAAAATAGAAAATGCGAGGCGTTACGAACAGAGTCAATGGGATGAATTGCGGAACTACTGGAACAAGGTCCAGCAGCAGTTTCAGGAAAAAAACCTCGTGCTGCCGCACTATAAAAGACTCAAAAAATCAGTCAACAATTTGTTCGACCAACTCAAAGCCATGCGCAAAGAGATGGACGATCTTCTGAGAAAAGACTCCGGTGTAAAACGGGATGAGTTTTTCAGCAAACTGGCCGAAATAGAGAAAAAAGTAGAAGAGGGCATGGGGCTCAAACCCCTTTTTGAGGATCTGAAACTCATTCAGAGGGATTTTCAAAAAGCCAAAATGGTCAGAGACCACAAAAACAAGGTGTGGAAAAAACTGGACGGCCTCTTTAAGGATATAAAAAAGAAAAAATTTGGCGATTCTGCCGTTAAATCCGGTGGGAGCAAATTGCAGCGCAGGTACGACGGTTTGCTCAATGCCATGAAAAAGATGGAAAACTCCATCAATCGCGACAAAAAGGACCTCAGCTTTCAGGACAAGCGCATAGAGTCTTCTACTGCCGGGCAATTGGAAGCCCAAATCCGTAAAGCCAAGATCAAGATGATCGAAGAGCGCATGCGATCCAAATTGGTGAAACTGGAGGAGATGCAGAAATTGAAAGATCAGCTGGAGTCCCGATTGGAAGAAGAGAAAGAAAAGGAGGCCAAAAGAGCAGCGGAAGCCGAGGTGGCCCGGAAAAAAGAGGAAGCCAAAAAGAAGATAGAGGAAGAGATGAAGGCGGCGGAGGCCGATCGAAAAGAGGAGGAAGACAAACTTAAAAAAGCGGCCGAAAAACTGGGTGCTTCCAAACCGGAATCCAAGAAAAAGAGCGAAGAGGGTACCTCCTCATCCGGCGGAACAGCCTCTGCGGAAACCGTGGCCAGTATTGCCGCCGTTTCTGAAATTATCGGAAAAAGCAGCACAGAGGAGGAAGAGTAAAATAGCTGCAATTTGTTAAATTTTTGTTGCCTGTGTGCATATTCCGGGAGGGAATATCTCCCTTAATCTATATTTGCCCTCATGATAGGATGGTCCATACACTTTCAGATTCCACTCGAAGACCCCGTTTTGGTTTTTGCATTGGTGCTCTTCATTATTTTGTTTTCCCCCATTGTACTGAGCCGGTTCAAAATCCCGTCCATCATCGGACTGATCATTGCCGGGGTCATTATCGGGCCCAAAGGACTGGCCGTTATTGCCTCCGATGAAGCTTTCAAGCTCTTTGGAAGTGTGGGTCTTTTGTACATCATGTTTATGGCCGGACTGGAAATCGATATGAACGATTTTCAAAAAAACAAATGGCGGTCTCTTTACTTCGGGATGAATACGTTTATCATTCCCATGGTTTTGGGGTCTTTTATTGGCTATTATGTCATTGGATTGGACTGGTTGCCCGCCATCTTGCTCGCGAGTATGTTCGCCTCACATACCCTATTGGCCTACCCCGCTATCAGTAAAATGGGACTGGTCAAATTGCCCGTGGTCAATGTCTCGGTTGGAGGCACCATGATCACCGATACGCTGGCTCTATTGGTTCTCGCCGTAGTGGCGGGAATGACACGAGGCGAAGTGGGGCAGGCCTTTTGGCTCACCCTCGGCATTTCCTCGCTCATCTTTGCCATAGTGGTCATGATCGGCTTCCCCATACTGGCGCGCTGGTTTTTCAGAAAGTACGAGGACAGTGTTTCACAGTACATTTTTATACTGGCTCTGGTCTATCTGGCTGCATTCCTGGCAGAAATTGCAGGACTGGAAGCCATCATCGGCGCATTTTTTGCCGGTCTGGCACTCAACCGACTGGTTCCTCATACTTCGCCCATGATGAACAGAATTGAATTCATCGGAAATGCATTGTTCATTCCCTTTTTCCTCATTTCGGTGGGTATGCTGGTAGATGTCAGGGTCTTGTTTGAGGGCTTCGAAGCCATTTTTATAGCGATCGTCATGACCATTGTTGCCCTCGGCGCCAAATGGTTGGCCGCCTGGCTGACCCAGCAGTCTTTCCGCTGGTCGGCAGACGAGAGAAATCTCATGTTTGGATTGAGTTCTACACAGGCCGCAGCCACACTGGCCGTGGTTTTTGTGGGTCTGAACCTCGGACTGTTCAACGAAGCCATCCTCAACGGAACAGTGGTAATGATCCTGGTGACCTGCCTCGTAGGTTCCTATTACGCAGAAAAAGCCGGTGTGGAAATTGCCAAAACCGAAAGTGAAAAACTGCCCGAAGTCGATGATATCGATCAGAGATTGCTGGTATCCCTCCATCGCGACGAGCGGATCAAATCACTGGCAGACCTGAGTGCGATGATCAAAAATCCCAAATCCAAAGAAGCTTTCTACGCCCTTTACATCGCTCAGGAAGGCGAACAATCCAGAGAACTGCTCGCAGCGGGTGAAAAAGTCCTCGAAAAAGCGGAAAAGTATATGGGAGACTACAATCTGCCCATAGAACTCGAAACCCGGGTGGATAAAAACATCGCCTCCGGAATCAGCAGGGCTTCCAAAGACATTCACAGTACGGAAATTGTCATGGGATGGTCGGGAAATAAAGATACGGATTTGGCCCAGTTCAGCCAAACCCTCGATGAGCTCATTCAGATCAGTCCCTCCACCCTCTTTATTTATAAAACCACCCACCCGCTCAATACCCTCCAGCGAATAGTGGTGGCTGTTCCCCGGAATGCTGAAAAAGACAAGGGCTTCGCCCAATGGGTATCCAGGGTCGTGAATTTGGCCAAAGCCACCGGCAATGACCTTCTTTTTTTCTGTACCGAATCTACAGAGACTGAATTGGAAGCACTCATCGGCAAAAAAATCAGTCAAAAGAACAAGAGCTACAAACACTGGACTGGGTATGAAGACTTGATTACGCTGTCGAGAGAAATTCGGGAAAACGACCTGATCTTCGTGGTTACCGCCCGCAGTCATTCACCCGCCTACTCCAATGCATTGGTGAGTGTGCCCGGTTTGTTGTGTAGAAATTTTAAAGACAGCGACCTCGTTTTTGTGGTGCCTGAAACCCATCCGGCCGAGGAGGAGGAAGGTGAAGGTAAGGATCCCTTTCTCTCGAATGAAGATTGGACATTGGGCTACAATTGATTCAATAAACAGTAATCCGTTGGAACTCAGCTGAATAGTTTTTTCCATTGTTTTTTCCGCTTTTTTCTGTCTCTGAACCGCTGATCTGCACGGGACATCTCCCGGTATACCTCTTCAAAACTCTTTCCGGCCAACTGGGCGTATTCCTCTGACATCGTGCGCAACATCTCATCCGTAGCACTGAGGCGTGAAAAATTGGCCATGCGCTGCTGAAAGGAAAGAGACTTAAATCGCATTCGGTTGAGATCTACCAGGTAAAACTCGTATTTTCCGGTCGCGTCTTTTTTTATGAGGGTATTTCCGGGACTGTGGTCTATAAACCAAATATTCGCCTCGTGCAAGCGATGGGTAAATCGCGTGAATTGGCGGAGGATTTCCTCTCTGTCGGGAAAATCCGAATCATGAATCAATTTCATGAATGGAAATACACCTTCCAGCTGAGCCGAAAAATAAAAACTCCGCTTCAGCTTCCATGGAGTGTAAAACTCGAGGCAGGCAATGGGTTCCGGACTTAAAAATCCCAGCTGCAACAAACGATTTGCAAATTCGTAAGACCGCACAGCTTTGGACTTGCGGATGTGGCGGTAAACGATGGAGTTGGGAAAACGCGGCACCTGAAAGGATTTGACATTGAGGATGCGTCCCTCTACCTCAAAGAGTTTGATGGTATTGCGTTTGCCGTCCACCCACATTTCGCCGGATCGGTCAAACTCCCTTCCGATCTTTTCCAGATCTGCTTTGAGTGAACGGTATTCCGGGTTGACAATTAGCCGCATAAAACGATATTTTTTTCTTCGGTCAAGTGGTCACAGAACCTCCGATGGCCGGCAATCAAATGACGAGGGCGATAAAGTTATCAGGACTTTTCGCGGATTTTGTAAAACCCTATAAATCGGAGCCCGTTTTTCGCACTGCGAAATTAGAACATTTTTTTTTCTGTACAGGCAAATGGCGAAACAATTGCAGCATCGAAAGAACTGGAAAATGCAACAGAGAGTGCCCCGGAACATTTATTTTATGGGAAATAGGATATTTTAAGAACTTTTTATGACTTCAGTTGTGTTTTACATTAAATTGACACCTATGAAATCCACACGCATAATTATAGCACTGCTCGCGATCTTTTTGATCGAAGCCTGCAGTCAGGTACCCTTCACAGGAAGGAATCAAACCCAACTCATACCCATTTCGACCATCAACGAACTGAGTTATTCCCAATACGACGATTTTTTGGCGGAAAACAATGCGCTTCCTGCAGACGCCCCTGAAACTCGCTTGATTCGCAGAATAGGAAATGATATTATAAGCGCTGTGGAGGTCTATTACAAGGCCAACAAAATGGAGGATCAGTTGAAAAACTTTAACTGGGAATTCAATGTAATCGAAAGCGAACAAGTCAATGCCTTTTGTATGCCGGGAGGAAAAGTCGTTTTCTACACCGGAATCATGGATGTAGCTGAAAATGAAGATGCCCTCGCGGTAATCATGGGTCATGAAATCG
>SKYC01000010.1 GCA_007128085.1 Saprospiraceae bacterium
ACACCCACCATGATGGGCAGGTTGATTCTTGAAATCTCCAAATCTGAAATATCTCCACTGCCGCGAACACCCACTTAGGAAAATTCGTAGCTCAGTCCCGGTTGAAGATAAATCCGGCGACCGATCATCAGGTCAACACCGAACTGGTAGCCGAGTCCGGCTTTGAAATCCTCGTTTTGAAAATCACTCGAAAGTTTCGAAGAGTTGGCTCCCACATAGGGTTTTAGTGTAAATTGTGCACTTGCGGTACCCAGGCAAAAAAAGAATACCAATAACGGAAAAAACCATTTCGCATTCATAGGGTTTGTTTTAAATGAGTAATATAATTATAACGCACAGATATTGATTGAGTTTATAAAAAAGAATAAAATGCATTTCACTTCAAATTCTGAATACTGGTCAAAACGCTATAACCGGCAAGACCACCCCTGGGATTTACACCGGCCCTCCCGTCCCATTATCGAATATTTTACGCAATTAAAAAACCGGGAATCTAAAATATTGATTCCGGGAGCCGGTCCCGGTCACGAAGTGGGATACTTGTACGAGCAGGGATTTAAACAGGTGCATTACATGGACTTTTCGGACTCTGCCTGCAGTTTATTTAAAGCGACTTATCCGAATTTTCCAGCAGATCAAATCCTGTCTGATGACTTTTTCAATCACGGCGGGAAATACGATTTCATCGTCGAGCAAACGTTTTTCTGCGCCCTGGAACCCAGCCGGAAAATGAGAAAAAAGTACGCCGATTCCGTGTATCAATTGTTAAAAAACGGCGGGAAACTGATCGGGCTGTGGTGGAATTTTCCCCTGGATCCACCTCCCTCCAACCCTCCCTACGGAGGGAGCAAAGAGGAGTATTTAGGATTGTTTGAGGAAAAGTTGACCACCCAAATTTTTGATACCTGTTACAACTCCGCGGAGGAAAGAGCCGGAAAAGAGTGGTTTGGTGTGTTTAGCAAAAAAAGCTGACCCGGATGATTCCCACGTTTTCCACCCTGAGTAATGGGGTTTACTTCGGTGCGAGGGGGATAAAATAAAACAGGGAAAAAACCGGAGTAATAGCCCGGTTTATCCCCTGCAAAAACATTCTTAAAAAATAAAGTCATCCGGTAACCGGATTCATTTATTATTTGAGCCACAATGGTCTGAACTTCTCAAAGGCGGCTCATTTTCAATATCAATTCAACATGTCTTCAATGGTGCTGGTAAACTGCTCCAGTGAAGCTGTTCCTCCGGTTCTGCCGATGGCTTCAATTTCAAACTGGTCGGTAGAACTGTTTCTGTTGAGGTTAAAAACCCAAATGGTGGGAACACCCGTCACATTGAACGCCTCTCTGAGCGTTTGATTTTGCTGACGTATATTATTGGGTACATGCTTTCTTCTCGGATTGTCCAATTCGAGCAATACTACCTTGCTTTCCGCCCAATCGTAAAATTCGGGCTTGTCAATTACTGCCGCGGCAAATCTCCTGCATGGCGGACACCAGTCACTACCGGTAAAATAGGCCATAATGGGTTTTCCTGTGGCTTCTGATTCTTCGTAAGCATCTTCAATTTGAACCAACCAGCCCTCGTGAGCGGGTTCGTACTCCTCGGCGGAATTTTGCGCATAGAGGTTAAAAGCCATTAAAGAAATTACGATTAAAGATATTAAGTACTTCATATTAAAATTATTGTGATTTAGATTAAGACAATAAACTGCAAACTAACTAAGATTTTACGGGTCAAGCAAATTTTCACTTCGCTATAATAAAAATTTAAAATTCGCCCGGTCCGGCCAACCACTTCTGTAATCTACACCTTTGATCGTCAAAGGCTTTGTTCAAAGCGCAATTTACGAAAAAAATACTTCCGCATCTTTCCCGAAGGCCGCTTCAGTAAAATTACTATAATAAATAATACAAAGATCAAACGAAATTCATTCCCCAAGCTTACATTTTTTTAACTGTTTTTATCTTTGCCACTAAAAACAGTTGATGTCAAAGCGCAATAAGCTTGAAAAGTTTGCAGACCTCCTCACCTATCCGCACGTGTACGAATCCTTTGAATACGGCAATCCTGTATTGACCAGAACCCTGGGAGAAGAACTGGAGATGAAGGGTCAATGGAATTCATTTCAATTTGAAAATAAAAACCCCATCGTGCTGGAACTGGCATGTGGAAGGGGTGAGTACAGCCTGGATCTCGCGAGAAGGTACCCTCAAAAAAACTTTATCGGAATCGATATCAAAGGCGCCAGGATATGGAAGGGAGCCAGAACGGCTCTGCGTGAAAAAATTCCCAATGTGGCTTTTCTGCGCACGAGAATCGAACAACTGGAACGGTTCTTTACAAAAGGGGAAGTATCGGAAATCTGGATCACTTTTCCCGATCCATTTAAAAAAGACGGAAGTGAAAATCGTCGTCTCAGCTCTTCTGTTTTTTTACACCAATACACCCAAATATTGAACAATGGGGGTCCGATTCATCTGAAAACCGACTCTGAAATGCTCTATGAATATTCCAGACAGAGTGTCGAAGCATTTCCCCATACAGAAATTACCGCCGAATGCAAGGACATCTACGCGGGAGATCTACCCCATCCCGACCTCGATATTTTGACCTATTACGAAAGACAACATCTGCAAAATGGGCTTACAATTAAATATCTTCAATTCTCGACCACGGATTAGATTAGGTGAAAATTAGTGCTAACAAAAATTCAAGGCAAAGCCATACGTGGATGACTGCGAGCTGTACTCAAGGCTGAATTTCTTCTACAAAAATACCGCCACGCTGGGGATTGTCTGTGGTTGGTTGCCTTCTATACTATAAAGGTGTCGCCTCCCATTTTACGGGACGCGGCCTTTGGGATTTGCTGTGTGTGGTTCCCTTTCCACTGAGCAGAGTAAATGACCCTTTATTATTCTTGCAGATTTCTATTCCGATTAGCAGAACAAACCCTCTGGGGCCATTTCAAATTTTGACCAATCTGAGTTGGTTCGGGCTCTTTTCTTCATATCCCAGTTCATAACAGTACCGATGGGTCGTACCGGTCGGTTCTTTTCTTTCATTGGTGTAATAACCGAAGGCGAATCCCTCCTGAATCAAGCGCTGCCTGTGCACCGATCGCTCTCCCTGATCGTAGAATTTCCATAAAATGCGCCTGTTTCTCCTCAATATGTTGTTCACGCTGCGCATAAAGTTGTTGACATCGCTGTTTTTTCGGTTGTTGTAGGCGGATCGGCAGTCGTCGCTGCAAAACTTTTTATCCGATCTGCCGGAAAAGGGACTTTTACATTCTTTACACGATCTACTCATAACTGCATTGATTAAATGTTACGTTATAAGGTGTGTCGAAAAGAAAAAATGTACCCAGCTGTCGGATAAAAAAAATAAAAAAAATTGAAATGGTTTTTTTTTAAACCTCGGACTTAAATACAAATTCGATGTCGGGATGGGCCTCCTGCACCCTTTGGAGGGCCCAGGATGATTCGGCCAAAAACACCAACTCTCCCTTTTTGTCCCGTGCAAGGCTGTTTTTCCTCCGCTGTTCAAACTCCGCCAGTGCTTTTTTGTCCTTCGCCTTGATCCAACATGCCTTGTATAGATTCAATGGCTCGTAGTCGCACTTGGCACCGTATTCGTGCTCGAGTCGGTATTGGATCACCTCAAACTGAAGGGCTCCCACCGTCCCGATGATCTTTCGGTTGTTGTCCACTTTAGTAAACAGCTGGGCCACACCTTCATCCATCAATTGATCCAGCCCCTTGTCCAGTTGCTTGGTTTTCATGGGGTCTTTATTTACTACATACCTAAACTGCTCGGGACTGAAGTTGGGGATTCCGGTAAACTTTATTTTTTCTCCGGTAGTCAGGGTATCGCCTATCTTGAAATTCCCCGAATCGTAAAGACCCACAATATCTCCCGGGTAAGCGCGATCGACAATCGACTTTTTCTCCGCCATGAAAGCCGTGGGATTGGGAAACTTCAACTGGCGATCCAGGCGCACGTGGTAATAATTGGTATTGCGCTCGAAAACACCGGCACATATCCGGAGGAAAGCAATGCGATCTCTGTGGCGGGGATCCATATTGGCGTGAATTTTAAAGACGAACCCGCTGAAATTTTCCTCATCCGGACGAACCAGTCGGCTGTCCGTGGGTCGCTCCAATGGAGGAGGAGAGATTTTCACAAAGCAGTCGAGCAATTCCTTCACACCAAAGTTGTTAATCGCACTTCCAAAGAAAACGGGATGCTGTTCTCCACGGCGGTAAGCCTCAATGTCCAGAT
Source organism: Saprospiraceae bacterium (assembly GCA_007128085.1). Taxonomy (GTDB): domain Bacteria; phylum Bacteroidota; class Bacteroidia; order Chitinophagales; family Saprospiraceae; genus PWJY01. Next base: position 4,276 of record SKYC01000010.1, read on the forward strand.
CCGGATAAACCGTATCGATGATCTCCATCTCAGACCTCAATTCTTTCGCGGCCTGCTCTCCCACCTGCTGTTCAAGCTCATCGCTATCAATGTCCTCAATGACCACTGCGTCATCCTCCAGGCTGCTACCGTGAGGGCGAAACAATCTGAGTTTTCTTTCAAATATGTTGTAAATTCCCTTCAGACGCTGCCCCATACCAATGGGCCAACTCAGGGGACAGGTGGACATTCCCAGTTTCTCTTCGAGTTCATCCAGCAGGTCAAAGCCATCCAGTCCTTCTCTGTCCAGTTTGTTGATAAAAACAATCATGGGAGTATTGCGGTCCTTGCATACATTGACGAGTTTTTCCGTCTGCGGCTCCACGCCCTTTGCAACATCGATTACAACGATAGCGCTGTCCACTGCATTCAGGGTTCGGTAGGTATCTTCCGCAAAATCCTGGTGACCCGGAGTATCCAGAATATTGATTCTCTTGCCCAGGTAGTCAAAAGCCATGACTGAAGTCGCCACGGATATACCCCGCTGCTTTTCTATCTCCATAAAGTCAGAAGTCGCGTGTCGCTTTATTTTATTGGACTTTACAGCACCGGCAATCTGGATAGCCCCACCGAAGAGGAGCAATTTCTCGGTAAGTGTGGTTTTTCCGGCATCCGGGTGACTGATAATGCCAAAGGTCCTCCGCTTTTCTATTTCTTTATTGAGTGACATGGATCTCCATTTTGAGGCGCAAATTTAGGAATTATCCCGGAGAAATGCTCTTAGGCTGGATATTCTTCCACTCCCGCTGTCTTTTCCGCGTTGAGGTACCATTCCAAAATATACAAGTTTCCTACTGCTACAAGCCAATACCAGGCGGTTCCCGGACAACCCCTGAAATGAGGTACGAAGACCTATTCTGCAGAAACAGAGAAAACCTTTCTGGATGCCAAAATCCGATCCTCCACAGTAAATCGAACGTAGTAAATAAAGTCTCCCCGACTGTGGAGTTCGGCCGTATGCCGACCCTCCGGTTCTTCCCCTTCAACCAGTGTCTCCAGGAGGCGCCCGCTGTTGTCAAAAACCTGAATACGGACTTTGGATGTTTCCGGCAGGAAGTACTCTATAACGGCCACATCGGTAAAGGGATTTGGGCTCACCTTCAATTCGTAAGCCTCCGCATTGACCGATGTATAGTTGGCCGGAATAGTTCCCTCGCTTTCGCGATAGGGCTCCTCCTGTATACTAAATTCAGAAGCGTGTTTGTAATAGGCCGCTCTTAATACCTCCTCCACTCCTCGGGTATTCCTGGTAAAAACAGTCAAAAGCGGGTATCTCATTATCGGTGCATGATCCGCCGAATACCATCGGTAGGTAACTTCATCCGTTAGGTTGTTGTCCAGTGTTTTGGTAAAACGCAGTCGAATGGCATCTTCAATAACGGTATCGTCGGGCAGGATCAGCGTTCCCCTACCATCCACTTCGGTATGGTAATGACCCTGGATGGTTCTGACCTGGGAGGCGTAGCGTTTCCCGGAATAACGCCCCTCTATGGTGGATCCGTACTCAAAAGGCAACGGAAACCGAACGATGGGCTCATCATAAGCAACCGTCATCATACCGGAGGTATAGCCGTATTCATACACCATGGAAGGAGTGACTTTTAAAAAAACCGTCAAATCTCCTTCCTGAATAAGCATATTGGATTTGGGGAAATGAGTGGCCATGTCTCTGTCTGTAAGCCGAAAGAGATGGCTGGTGGTACGACCGGTCTCAGTCAGTTCACTGAAATCCCAGACGCAGTCCGGCCCGGAGGCACCTATGGTCTCCACCGGAGAGATGATGTACGTTTGTCCAACGCCTTCGGGATCAACCTCTTCTAAATAACCTGCACCCGATTGGGAGTGGAGTTGAATGGAAGAAAAAATTACGGTAAGAAAAAAGAGAAACCTCATTTGTTTATGTTTTTTTCAATGATACGGTCCACTGATTAACCCCTCGGTTCACTAAACATTCAGGCAACCCTATCTGATATATAATAACATACCATTGATTGATTCGATGCAAAATTAACAAAGTCCGGGGAACTTTATAAAATAGATTCACCCTATGGCTTTTATTGATAAGACTTAACAAAGTGCAGGTAGGGGGCAGGTGATAGGATCGACAAGCCTTGTATAATGGAGCAAATGGAAATAAAACCCCGCACATCCAAAAACTGACAAGGCCTCCGAAAAATTTATAATTTCAAGAATCTAAATGCATGCACTGAATCTTCAAGGGATATCCGAATTATATAGACCCCTGCACTCCACTTACTGATGTCAATGGTTGCTTCCGGGCTGATATCCAGCGTATAACCTCCCATTTTAACACCTGTTGTATTGTATATTTCCACCCGGGTTGAACCCAACTCCCGTTCACCGGACAATCGGATCAAATCGGTTGCGGGATTGGGAAAAACAGCAATTCCGGGAAAATCATCATACAGATTGGAAGTGGAAACCGGGACGCAATCATCATCCAGTGCATCGCCTCTTATATCCCACCCTTTATCAGAAATCAACACTTCATCTCTCGCATGAACAGCAAAGGATCCATACATCAACCCCTCAGCTTCAAGTCTTACGCTATCCAGAATTTCAGGCTGATTCGCCCACCCAATCAAAGTGGTGGAGTAATTGGAACAATCTAATCCTGAGTTGTTCAGCATCCGATTCATAGTCCTAACATTACTAATATCCCAATCGCCTAAGTCCTGATTGAAAGAGGTAGCATCTCTGAACATATCCTCCAAGTTAACCGCATTTTCTAGATCCCAGCTGCTTAGATCTTGATTAAAAGAAGTTGCCACGGCAAACATCGAATTAAAAGAAACCGATCCACTTACATCCCAGCCTCCAATATCCTGATTAAAGGACTCTGCTCTATGAAAAATTTGGGATAGGTACTCGACATTACTCACATCCCATTCGCCTATATCCTGGTTGAAAGAACTGGCATCGAGGAAAATCCCCCACATAATTGTCACATTGCTGACATCCCATCTACCTATATCCTGATTGAAGGAAGTGGCACTAAAAAACATATTGTTCATATCCACGACAGAACTCACGTCCCATTCTCCTATGTCTTGGTTGAAGGATCTTGCATTAAAAAACATCCAACTTAAATCCGTCACAGCCCCAACATCCCAGGCACCTATATCCTGATTGAAGGATGAAAATTCAAACATATGCCTCATAGTCGTCACGCTACTTACATCCCAGCTCCCTATATCCTGATTGAAGGCGCTTGTGCTTCTAAACATGCTCTCCATACTCGTCACATTGCTGACATCCCATCTACCTATATCCTGATTGAATGGCGAGGAACCGCCTATGGCAGAATCATACCTTGAGAACATCCGATCCATATTCGTCACATTGCTGACGTCCCAATCACCTATATTCATATTAAAAGAAGTGGCACTCTTAAACATTCCTTCCATATTCGTTACACCACTCACATCCCAATCGCCTATATCTTGGTTGAAGTTAAGAGCTATTTTAAACATTTTACTCATAGTCGTCACATTACTCACATCCCATCTACCTATATCCTGATTGAAGAACCTCGCACCCCGAAACGTACCATCCATGGTCGTCACACTACTCACATCCCAACTGCCTATATCTTGGTTGAAGTTAAAAGCACGATAAAACATCCCTTCCATATTCGATACATTACTCATGTCCCAATTACCAATATCCTGATCAAAGGATGTTGCAACGCAAAACATATAACTCATATCCGTTACAGCACTCACATCCCAGTTGCCTATATCCTGATTGAATGGATTTGATCCCGGCATGTGAGCATCAATATTGGTGAACATCCAACTCATATCTGTTATGGTGCTCGTGTTCCACTCCCAATTGGCTTCATCTCCTACTAGGTTCAAACAGCCTCGAAACATACCATGACATGAATTTACCATCGATAAATTGGGAACATCTGTTGCTGTTACATCCATATTTTTGAAACAAAAAAAAGCATTTTCCATACTTGACCAAAGTAGGGTTCCCCATTGTGAAACTTCTATTAATTTCTCTCGCTCAA
>SKYC01000323.1 GCA_007128085.1 Saprospiraceae bacterium
CTATTATGCAGTTTCTGGCTTGGGTCTTGTCCAATTGAGAACTTCTCAAATCAGCGTTCGTTATTCAGTGTTCGTTATTCACTTTTATTTTAAACTAATACCACATCCCCCCATTTGTCAAAGGGGTTTCCATTATCTGTCATGTGCCTAATTCGCTAAAAGAATTAACAGCCCTTCCCTTCATTTACAGCTTGAAGGTCCTCTCAATTTATATACCTGGCACCATGCAATTATTTAAATCGCAATACCTTCACGGGATCCACTTTTGAGATGACCGAAGCAGGTATCAGGAGGATAAGCATAATGACGGCGGCAAAAGCCAGGTTGAGTAGAATTATCTGATCCCAGGGGAAGTGCACCGGAGCTACATCCAGATAGTAATCTGCTTCGTTCAGTTTGATGATTTCAAATTTGTACTGAATAAAAGCGAGGCCGAGTCCCACTGCATTGCCAATCAGCAATCCCTTTACAATCAGGTTTAAAGCGTAATAGAGAAAAATGTTCCGGATAGTTCGATTGGTTGCCCCCACTGCTTTTAAAACACCGATCATACGGGTGCGATCCAAAATCAGAATCAACAAACTGGTGGTCATGGTAATGATTCCCACAATCAGCATCAGCAGCAAAATGACTCTTTCGTTAATATCCTGAAGTTCCAGCCACTCAAATATAGCCGGAAATCGCCTCGTGATGGGTTCCGAACTCAATTCGGCAGGCAGGAGGTCGAGGTAGATGTACTCGTGAAAATAATTCACGTCTGCTACATCGTCCAGAAAAATTTCAAATCCGCTGACTTGCGACTGATCCCAGCCCAGAATTTGTTGAATCATTCTCTGGTCTACTATGGCAAACCGCCGATCGTATTCTTCCAGTCCGGTTTTATAGATGCCTTTGAGTTCGACCCGCCTCCTCCGCTGTTGATTGTCGATAATAAAATTAATGATCAGGGGATCTCCAACCTTTAATTCCAGTCTGTTGGCAGTTTGTTCTGACAAAATCACTGCTCTTTCTATCACTGTATCCCGGAGGTTGAGTATCTCTCCTGATCGCAGGTATTCAGTCATGAAGTCCCAATCAAAATCGGCTCCTATCCCCCTCAGAATAATTCCCTCAAACTCATCGGCTGTAGAAAGTATGGCCGGTTGATTCACAAAGGAATGAATCTGTTTCACCGCACCCTTGGTATGAACCAAACGACTTCCAAAGCCGAGTTCTGTATTGGTAAACGGAATTTTGAGCGGCCGATCGTAACTCAGTCCTTTTAATGTATCCAGGTGATGCAGAAATTCCTGATTTTTATCGATGGGCAAAGTCTCCACGGACCTCCATGCACCGGTATGGGTGACGTGAATGTGCCCCCAAAACCCGAAGACCTTGTCTCTGATTTCACTTTTAAAACCGGTAACCAGGCAAGTAGAAACTATGACCACAGCAAGACAAAGCGAAAGGGAGGTCAGGCCAATTTTTAATATGGTGTTGGTGAATCCGCTCTTGTTCCGGATAATTTTACGACTGATAAAAAGTACTTCCCTCACCTTGACCTTTTCGATTTAGTGCCATTAAATGTGCAATGCCCTGTTTTCCGTAGCGGCCAGTGCTGCCTCTTTTACTGCTTCGGCATAGGTTGGATGAGCGTGGCTCATTCGCGCAATGTCTTCGGCAGAACCCCGGTACTCCATTACGGCCACCGACTGAGCGATGAGGTCAGCTGCTCTTGCTCCCACTATATGGACTCCGAGCACCTCATCGGTTTTTTTATCAGCTATGATTTTCACCAAACCTTCTGTGTCACCACTGGCCCGGCTCCTTCCCAATGCTTTAAAGGGGAATTTTCCCACTTTATATTCAATACCGCGTTCTTTCAACTGATCTTCCGTCTCTCCCACCGCTGCAAATTCGGGCCATGTATAGACCACAGAGGGAATCAGGTTGTAATCGATATGCGGTTTTTGACCGGCTATTTTTTCGGCTGCAAACACCCCTTCTTCCTCTGCCTTGTGAGCCAGCATAGCTCCACGAACAACATCGCCTATGGCGTAGATATGCTCCACTTCGGTTTGCAGATATTCATTCACTGAAATACGGCCGCGGTCATCGGTTTTCAATCCTGCATTCTCCAGTCCGAGACCTTCGGTATAGGGCTTCCGTCCTATGGAAACCAAACAGTAGTCTGCGGTCAACTTCTGCGCTTTGTCCTTGTCTTTCTCGCTGAATTCCACCTTGACATTGCGTGCAGTAGATTCCACCTTATTTACTCCATGGCTGAGGTGAAACTTCACGCCCAGTTTTTTCATGGATTTCATCAGTTCTTTGCTGCAATCCGGATCCATTCCGGGCAGTATGGTGTCCATGTATTCTATCACATGCACTTCCGTACCCAGTCTGGCAAAAACAGATCCCAACTCCAGTCCAATCACTCCTCCTCCAACGACCACCATCTTGGCGGGCAATTTTTCAATATTCAAGGCCTCTGTAGAAGTGATCACTCTTTTTTTGTCGTAATTAAAGGAAGGAGGTGTATTCGGCTTCGAACCCGTTGCAATAATTATTTTCTTAGCACCGAGCAGGGCCTCCTCTTTATCTCCTTTCACTTTCACCGTATGGGCATCCACAAAGGAACCCCAGCCGTAAAAAACATCTACTTTGTTCTTTTTCATCAGAAACTCAACGCCTTTACAGGTTTGAGATACCACCTCGTCTTTTCGCTTGATCATTTGCGGCATATTCACCTTCAATTGTTTCAGGTCAATGCCGTGATCGGAAAAACTTTCCGCAGCTTTGTGGTAGTGTTCTGAACTGTCCAATAGCGCTTTTGAAGGAATACAGCCCACATTCAGACAGGTACCTCCAAGGGTCGGGTATTTTTCTATCAATGCCGTTTTCATGTTGAGTTGTGCTGCCCTAAGTGCAGCTACATATCCACCGGGCCCCGAACCAATGATGACCAGATCGTATTCTTTTTTTGGTTTGCTCATACTTTATTATCTGTCTTATTTTTTATTTCTCCTTTGATTTTTGGATCGTCCGGACGATTGTTTGCCCGACCCATTTTCCTTTTTATTTTTATTGTTGCTCCGTTGATTTCCACCCTTTTTTCCCCGGCTTCTCTTGCCTCTTCCTTTTTTCTTTTTCCTCCCGGGTTTGGGGTCGGGCATTTCAAAGCCCTCAGTAACATCTGCAGAGTCGGGCGAATCCTCCGATGAATTGTCATTTAAAAGAATTCTCTCTCCCGGCAGGTCATCGGGAAACTCATCCTTTTTATTTAAAGCCAGGACCTCTTTCACCCGCTCCACTTCCAATGCGGTGAGCACGCCTCTTCCCCGGTCTGTTTCATAGGAGTAGAACATCAATCCTTTAAAAATATCTCTTTTCACAAGCACAGCCCTTCCGAGTTTGGTTCTCAGCTTATCGGCCTTTTTGGGAAAGTTTTTCAGGGCATCTATATAGGTATCCAGCTCGTAATTGAGGCAACATTTGAGCCTTCCGCACTGCCCCGACAACTTGGCCTGATTGATGGCCAGATTTTGATACCGCGCTGCGGATGTAGAAACCGATTTAAAGTCCGTCAACCAGGTGGAGCAACAGAGTTCTCGCCCGCAACTACCGAGGCCGCCAATTCTCTGTGATTCCTGACGAGCTCCTATCTGTCTCATCTCTATTTTAATTTTAAACTCTCTGGCATAAGCCCTTACCAATTCCCTGAAGTCCACCCTTCCGTCGGCCGTGTAGTAAAAAGTAGCCTTGCGTTGGTCGGCTTGATACTCCACATCGCCAATTTTCATCTCTAAACCGAGCGTATTGGCAATGGCTCTGGACTTAACCAGGGCGGGCATTTCCATATCCCGGGCTCTGGCCAGTTTATCCAGATCGCTCTCATTGGCCTTCCTCAACACTTCCAAATACACTTTATCCTCCCTGGCCCTTTTCTTTTTCATCTGCATACTCACCAGATCCCCACTCAGCGATATTTTTCCAACATCGTAACCCGATCCGGTATCCACGACAACAAAATCTCCCGTCCCCGTTCGCGTATGTGATGGATTGACAAAAAAGTCTTTTCTGGCTCCGTTTTTAAAACTCACTTCTACGAGATCAGAACCGGATGGATCTTCAATGTCCATTGCGGCCAACCAGTCAAAAGTATTGAGTTTATTACACCCTCCGGTGGAACAATGTCCATTGCTCCCGCATCCCGAGGGGGTTCCTTTACTATTTGTATTGCAGCCTGTACAAGCCATTGTTTTTTCTTTAAATATAATCAGATCACACCTACGCTCGCTCCCCCTGGGCAGCGACACTTCCCCTCAGTATTCTCCCGGTCTGAATGCTCGCCTGGGTCAATAAAATCTTTGCATTGGCAAAACGATCAATATGGATCAGGAATTTCTCCAGAGCATGAATCACATTTTCGACATCTTCCAAAGAGAGCATTTGCGCCAGTTTTTCCACTGACTTTTCGACCTCTCTATTCAAACCCTCCACAGTCACACCGTATTTCTTTTTTATCACCATGTTGAAAAAAAACAAGCCGAAGCGGAATAGGTTTCTCAATTTTTCCTTGCCTCCGGTCTGTATAAACTCCTCCATGTACTCTATCGTTTCCAGCGGGTTGTTCCTAAAGGCACATCTCAACCAGTTCAAAAACTCCTCGTCAATATTTAATTCCTGGTCTCCCAGAACCGACAACGCTTTGTTGACAACGCCCTCTGATACAGCGGCGGCATTAAACGCTTCCTCTTTGCTCACATCCCTGGTTTCAACCAGCCAATCTCCAAGTTTTTGAACATTCATTATCGGGATCCTAAACACCCTGCACCTTGAGACAATGGTAGGTAAAATGCCCGCTTCCCGAGAGCTCACTAAAAACAGGTAGGTTCCTTCAGGGGGTTCTTCAATGGTTTTCAGTAACTTATTGCCTTCTTTGCCCAAAAATTCGGGCAACCAAACAATCATCACTTTACCTCTACCCTCGAATGATTTTAACCCCAAAACCCGTTCTATGCGATTGCATTCTCTCGCGTGAATATTGAGCACGCTGTTTTCCGCATTGATTTTCATCACCCAATCCGATAAGTCGCAAAAGGGATTCTCCAAAACCATGGATCTCCACAAATCAATGGCCGATTCACCATCTTCTTTGGTGCTGCTCAGAGGAAATGAAAAGTTCAGGTCTGGATGAGAGAGTTTCTCTGCTTTTTTACAGGAAGGACATTCATTACAAGACACGCCATCCCGTGGTCGTGCACACAATAAACTTTTTGAAACGGCCAAAGCGAGAGCCAACTGACTGTTTCCGGGGACTCCAATCAGCAAATTGGCATGAGGGATACTACCCTTTTGCAACCCCTGTCTGAATTCTTCTTTTATATTTTCCGAAACCGGAATATCTGTCAATGTCATAATTTTCACACCTTCAAAGCCTGTCTGCACAATTTAAGCCGGATTTTTACCGCCCGGGCTTGGCCTTCTCACTTGAAATATATTAATATTTTTCTCTATAACAAAAGTACAAAAACAATGGCACAGAGGCCGCTTAAAACGCGATTATTTTTTGCAAATGAAAAATGTATGCTCCTTAAGAAAAAAAGAATCCCAATGAACGAAATCGACATTGGGGGGTTAATAAAAAAAAGTCAATGGAAAAAATCGTATCGGTATTCAGGCGAGGACACTTCAATGCAGCACACCGACTGCACGTACCGGAGTGGGGTGACGAAAAAAACGAGAAAATTTTTGGGCTGTGCGCCAATCCACACTTTCACGGACACAATTATGAAATTGAAGTCTGCCTTACCGGCAAGGTCGATTCTAAAACAGGCATGCTCATCAATTTGGAAGAACTCAAAAGGGTTATCAGGGAAGAAGTTGAGGAGTACTTTGATCACAAAAACCTGAATATCCAGGTATCTGAATTTCAGTCACTCAACCCCACGGTTGAAAACATTTGTATTGTCGCCTATGAGAGATTGAGAGAAAAATTGCCCGAACACCTTAAACTAAGGGTCAGACTTTATGAAACTCCCAGAAATTACGCTGAGTACGGGGAATAAAAAAACCGCTGTCTTCAGGAACAAAACAGCGGTCCAATCGCCCCGGGTAAAACCGGGCGAAAACTATTGATTTTTATTCAATCGAAGGGTTCGTACAATTCGATTGTTTTCGTCCAACAACTTCACAAAATACATTCCCTGTTTGAAGTCGGTCACATAAATGGGCTGACCACTCCTGTATTCCTTCTTCAGCACCATCTGTCCAATGACGTTGTAGAGCTCGACTGAGTGAATGCGATCGTCGTTTTTAATGTGAAACATTTCCCCGGTGGGATTGGGGTAAAGCGTGGGGTGAGCGCCGGATTCTCCGACCACTGAAACCGAGGAGGGAACATCGTTGAAGAATGAATAGGTCAACACCTGTCTGACATCCCTGTCGTTGACATCGACTAATTCAAGTTGCACCACGGCGGAATCACCGGGTTGTCCATAGGGGTATAAATGAACTATCATATCGAACTCTCTGCCCGGTTCTATTTCAAAATCCGAAGAACTGACGTGTGGTAGCCAGCACAACACAATATCGCAAACTGCAGTTTCCCAATTATCTTCAATATACAGGATTTCCCTATTCCACTGCAATTGAGTGGGTTCATCTCCATCGTACCTCAGAGTGACTTTGAGTTCAATGTCCTGATCTTGGTTGCCGGGTTGAAGCTCAAAGTTTCTGTCCACAATTTCCGTTTGAAGCACCGTCAATTGGGCCTCCAATGAAAACGGCAGGCAAAAAATCAAAAAGGTCGTAAAGTATTTAAGCATACCCATTATTTTTTATAAAGACTTTTACATATTGAGAACAAGATACCAAAACATTAGAAAACAGCAAAGGCGACTGTTGATTTAACGCTTAATTAACAATCCGGCAACGGGGCATTCCCATTGCCGGATTGGTGGTCAATTCCAATATTTTTTACTTTTTGTCAAATTTACTTCACGGCCGTAAATGATTTTACGAGCTGTGAATTTCCGTCGTACATCTTGATGAAGTACTGGCCGGAATGTTCCGGAGTCCATTGCAACTGGTGAAAACCCGCACTGAAAAAGTCTTTGTCGTGGAGGATGTCCACTCTTTTTCCGGTAACATCAAAAACTTCGATCAACAACCGGCGGTCCTGTTCCAGTTCAAATTCAATGTTGATAAAATCCGTCGTCGGGTTGGGAAAAAGGCTTACTCGCGCTGTATTCTCAAGATCGTTGACGGATACAGGTGAATCGAAATTAAGAACATCGTCTTCCTGGGTTTCACTTCCGAAATCACCCAAGATCATTTCAAAGGCGAGCTCTCCTCCCGAGTATACGTCCAAACCAAATTTTCCTGCGGGATTATTTCCGAATTGAAGGCCATCTCCATAATCATCAAAAACATGGATCGAATAACAATCGACTACATTGGGTAAACTGACCTGGTGTACTTTGGTTGTCAGTGCGTCAGGTCCTCCACCGCCCCACTGATCTTCGTTCCCGGCCTGATAAGGACCGCCCGAAGCAACGACAACATTGTCGGAGTTACGGATCTCCCAGGATGACTCACTCGGGTAAAAATCCGTATGGAAATGAACCTCGATTTCTCTTTCCACCTCGGTTGCCATCTGAATATTTTGCTCATAAGAGGCATGCGTATCATCGTCCACATTTGAGGTAACAGCAATCGTAAGATCCGTTTGACTTTCAATGAATACATCTCCCAAGTCAATTTCTACGGTCGCGTAGGGCTCCAAATCACCCTCCCATTCGTATTCAAGCACTGATGTACCTTCTACAAAGACCTCAATGGTCGCGGAGGTCAAGTTTTCCTCTCCAAGGTTTTGCATTTCCACGCCCGTGCGAATTTCGCCCGCCTCACAACCTGCAGCTTCCTCTCCCGTATAGCTCAAAAAAGCCGGATTGACTCCGGGGCGAGCACTGGGAAGTCCAAGTGGAAGTACATTGTATATCATCTCGGCGGATGCTTGCCCAAGTTCGTACACCTGGCGATTTCCAAAAATAATAACGATATAGGGGTAGTAACCCTGATTGAAAATTCCACCGATTTTTGCATTGGACATGGGGTATGGTGTTCCTGTCACCCAGTCCCATCCCTCAGTTCCTACACCACCATAGAGAAGATCCTCCGTAGAAGAGGGGTCTGTTTCGATGGCAAAAACCATAACTTCATTGGTGCCATCCGGCCCATAGGCGTTGTACAAATCTTTCAATGCGCCTCCATTGGGATGTCCGGTTCCGTGATTGTGATAAGCCCAGCAGGGAGCACACCACTCGGCAAACAAGTCAAGTATTACAGGTATAC
>SKYC01000094.1 GCA_007128085.1 Saprospiraceae bacterium
ACGACCAACCGTTGGTTCGCCTCGATATCGTAAACTTTTTGATAGGTGTGATCCGGCCATACAATCAACAGTTCGTCCATTTGACTGTGATCGCCCAAACCGAAGTGGAGCATGTGCTCAGAGGTAGACAAAAAGCCTCTGTTTCCATTGAGTTCGAGATATTGCTTCACATCTCCACTGGTTCCCCAGGCTTTGGCACCGATGCCGTAAGTATTGTTCCCCGGACCTTCCAGGCGAAGCTGTAGATAGTTTCCGTTGCCGCCCAGGTTTTTCTTAATAAATGCCGGTGAATTGATGTTACTTACAACCAGATCCAGGTTGCCGTCGCCGTTTAAATCAGCATAGGCCGATCCACTGGAAAAGGAGGAGTCAGCAATGTTCCACTGTTTGGTGATATCGAAAAAAGTCAGGTCTCCATTGTTTAAATAGAGGTAATTGGGTAGTGGTGTGCTGGGAATCATTTCCAGGTATTCGTTGATATCGGGAAAGCGGGCCGAAGTCAATCCTCCGGTTCGCTCAATGGAGTCCCTTATGTACACCGCGTAATCGAGATTGGTCACATCCCGCATATAGCCGTTGGCAATGTATAAGTCCTTCATGCCGTTGTTGTTGAAATCCGCAAAAAGTGCTCCCCAGCTCCAATCGGTATTCGAAACACCCGCCATTCTGCTGATTTCACTGAATTCAATTTCACCATTCGAATTTATGCCTCTGTTGTATTGCAGAACGTTTCTTACAAACTGTTCCCCATATCCGTAATTGGTCATAAGGTTGTATCTTGAAACGGTCATGACATTCATGAGTTCTTTGTACCGTACGTGGTCTTCGGCGACCATATCCAGTACCATGATATCCGGCAGTCCGTTGTTGTTGAAATCTGCAATATCGGCCCCCATGCTGTTTTGACTCATGTGGTTAAAATACTCCATGCCCTTGTCGGTAAAGGTTCCGTCTCCATTGTTGATGAAAAGGTGGTCGGGTTCTATGTAGTCGTTGCCGACAAAAATATCCGGTAAGCCGTTCATATTGATGTCAGCGATGATCACGCTGAGGCCGTAAGCTGAGTTAGAAATACCGGCTTTTTCAGTGACATCGACAAATTGGCCATTTTCATTTTTCAACAACAAATCGGACTCATACGGAGTGCGAGGGTGGGTAAGCCTGATGATTTCTCCCTCTTCCGTTTGCCGCAGCCGGGTCGTTACCGCTTCGGGGAAATTGAGCGGATGGTTCATGAGGTAGAGGTCTAAAGAACCGTTGCCATCCATGTCGAAAAAATTCGCATGGGTGGAATTGGACGCCAGATCAAGTCCGTAATCCGCTGCCCTTTCGGTGAAAGTCAGATCGCCGTTATTGATGTACAATAAGTTCTTTTTGACAGAGCCGTCTTCTTTTCCGGTTCGGCAAACATAAATGTCCAACAATCCATTTCCGTTGATGTCGACCATGGCGACGCCCGTTTTAAATCCTCCAATCGCGCCTACACCCGCGCGATCCGTTATGTCTTCGAACTGGTAATTCCCCTTGTTGAGGTAGAGGCGGTTTTTCCCAAAGGTGGAGACAAAATACAGGTCGGGCAAACCGTTGTTATTGATGTCCCCAACGGCAACCCCTCCGCCGTTGTAGAGGTACTCATAAGTGAGGATGTTGTAATCGTAATCCTCTTCGATCACGTTGACAAAATCGACGCCTGTTTCTTCGGGGCTGAGTAGTTTAAAGCCATTGTGACTCTGGAATGCTTCGGGAATTTCCAATGGCTGAGTAGGGCGTTCTGCCCGGTGGTCTTCAGTTGTCTTCGTGTCGCGTTCGCTTCCACATGAAATCAGAAAAATTGAGAGAGCTGCGGCAATGAATATTCTAAGCATTTTTTGTTTATTTTGAAGTACAATGACCAAAGCCTTGTATAAATTGAGTTTATCTTTGTTTGGTGGTCACCCTTTCTGTCACCAGATTTCCAATTTTCTCCCCTTGTTCCACACCGTAATCAATGGCAGGCATATAGTGAATACCGCCATAAAATCTCGATATGGCAGCTTCTTCGGCGGCCTCTCTGAAACTACTGAAAGACCTTACCGGTAAATCGAATTCCAGCTGGGTGGTGTCGTCGAATTCAAAATCATCTCCGTATACCGAAGTTAATGCAATGGAAGCCGCGGTGGATATTACACTGTGACCACTCGTGTGTTCTGGGAACGGAGGCGACTGTAGTGCGGGGACCCAGGCTTCATCAATATATCGGTTGATAAATGTTTCGGGCCTCAGCAAATTGCTGCGGTATTTTTCGTCCCAGCAAGCGATGAATCCGTCAAAAAGTGCAATGGATGTCATCGCGAGTCCATCCAGGGATTTCATTAAATCGGCTTCATCCAGTTCGGCTGCGAGAGATGCAATATTCATCCAGTGTCCGCCGGGGGATATCTTTTTTTCCCCTACCATTAAGTGTCCTATAGATTCAATGGCAAAAGGATTGCAATCCCAAAAGCCCGCAATTTCTCTTTTTTCCATTTCATCACCTTCGTCCAGAGCGGTAAAGACTGCGTGAGCTTCCCGGTAAAATTGGCTTTCGGGCTCAATGGAAAATTCCGTCGGAGGCTTGGGTACAAACTGGTTGGAGGAATCAATGACCGCCGGCCTGATTTTTCTCCATGCGGGCTCAATGGCGTCAAAATACGCCGGGGGTGTCTGTATCCAATTGTCCCTTTCACCGGATGGAGTATACTTTGGATACGTTCTTGTCTGTGCGTAATAATCATCTTTAGCCCAATCCAAAATATGTTTGGCGACAGACCGACCGTAATCCCTGGACCGCTCAAAAACCGCTTCAGGGATATCCTTTTTTTCAAACTCCAGCAATACGGAGGGCTTTAATTGGTGGAAAAGCTTATTGTCAAAGGTCAGGGCTTCACCTATTTTTAAAATGGCTGAAGCTGCGGCCACCTCAAAGTCGTAAATCAATTCGCTGTCCGGTTCCGGGCCCGGACTCAGATCCCTGAGCTGACCGGCCAATGAACGGTAATCTTCATGTACGTGAACAGCACTCTCATAGCCTGCGACAGAAGCGTAGAGATACACTCTGCTGGCTACGGGTGGTGCAAATACATCGTTCAGCATTACATCCGTTACCACCTTCATGGCATTGCGGACGGCTTGGGTTTCGTCGGGATTCCATTCGTAGGTTTCCCTTTGCTGACAAGAAAATAAAAGAACCCCGGTTGTGAAAATTAAAAACAATACTTTTTTAAACACGCTTCAATTTTTTTTATCAATCTACAAAGATAAATGAATCCTTAAGGTTATACTAATTGTTCGTTTGAAAATTTAATGATTGTGTTAATTGTTCACGGGTTTTTTTCATACTTTTACCCCTTTAGATTTTTAGTGGTTCTGGGTATTAATTAACGCAATCATTTAATTTTTATGATCAACATATTGTGGGTTATGGCCGGTGGTGCGGTCGGTGCAGTCGGCAGGTATCTTTTTACATTGGCATCCATCAAAATATGGGGGTTGAACTTCCCGTTTGGCACCCTTATTGTCAATGCACTGGGGTCTTTTTTTATCGGGTTGATCTGGGGGATGTACGATCTGCAGGATATGAAACCCGGATTGAAGGCTTTTCTGCTGATTGGGTTGCTGGGAGGGTTCACTACCTTCTCTGCATTTAGCGTGGAAACTCTGGCTCTGTTTAAGGCGGGAGAGATGAAACTGGCGCTTTTGAACATCCTGGCCAACAATGCACTGAGTTTGCTGATGGTTTTTCTCGGATATATTTTGGGTGCCGCACTCTCAAAAGGGAATTCCTGAGTGCATGATTTTATCCGGTCATAAAAAAGAAGGAGCCTTCGGTTTCACCTGCTTTTTTGGTTTCCCCGGGCTCCTTCAAGAGAGAAAACTACTTCTTCGATTAATTGCACATGGGACTACTGTCTACCCAAGGCAGAAATACCTGTAAATTCAATGGCTCGATAACCACCCTCCACAGCACCAATACTATACTGGCCAGAAAAAAGACCGCCTGGAAGGGTTTGAGTTTTTTCCGGGTGCCTGCGGGAAGTATTTTACCGAATGCGGGAACCGACCACAAAAAAGGCAGAGTCCCAAATCCAAAAGCCAACATAAAGACCACTGAACCCCGGGTGCTGCCCCAACTCAGGGATGTGGCGAGCGCAAAATATACCATACCACAGGGCAACAGCCCATTCATGGCTCCGAGAATAACCCTTTTTGTTGCCTTTCCTTTACTCATAGCCAGAGACCATATTTTTACAAAAGCCGAATGATTGCTGAATCCCGGATTGAGTTTTTTTTGAAATAAAAAAATCAGCGATACAGTGAGTAAAATCAGCAGTGCAAACCCCGCAAATACCTGCAGGCCCG
This sequence comes from Saprospiraceae bacterium, assembly GCA_007128085.1. Classification (GTDB taxonomy): domain Bacteria; phylum Bacteroidota; class Bacteroidia; order Chitinophagales; family Saprospiraceae; genus PWJY01. Next base: position 4,378 of record SKYC01000094.1, read on the forward strand.
CAAAAGACACCATGGTCCCAATCAAGCCCGAAAAAATGCCCAGTATACCGTATGTGCCAATGCGTGAAAAGTGATAGGGATCGAGCAGTATACTCAACCTGGAGCCCCCCGGAGGGAAGCTGGCTACCAGAGGACCGCACATACCCAGGCAATGAATCCCGGATGCAAACCCCATCAATACTCCCGCTGCAATGACCTCTGTCATCATCTGATGTTTACTCTTTCTTCCATGTAATAAGGAGTCTCGTCCTGAGTCCATCGCAATTTTAATATGTAATTGCCTACAGCCAGTTCTTCTTCCCGGATCTTAAAGTAATTATCACTGTGATCTTCAAAGGTGATCTGATAATCCATGTCCTTTTTCATGATGTGGTACAACCAGAGTTCACCCTCCTTTTTACTGCCTTCCAGAACATTGGGCAGAGTGATGGTGAGCCCGCCGGACTCCCTTTCAATGGTGGGCCTGTCTCCCAATTTCAAGAGGTTGAAATTCCCGTCAATGATATCCTGTTGGTACATTTCTCTCTCGTAGTAATCGGTGGCTACGATTTCCACTTCAAAGTTGAAGGCGTTGAAAACCAGTGTTAAAATAATGGTTACAAATCCCAGGTAGAGTATTAGTATTTTATATCCCCAGCTCATAATAAATGGTTTTAATTAAAAGGACTTAAAAAATTGGTTTTTGCGGTGCTGATCAGTTCACCCTTGGAATAGATGCCTATTCTCAAGCTTGTAGATCGCCTCTCTAAGGTTTCGACCGGCAGGTAGATAAAGAAAGTAGCCTGTGTGCTTTCCTCCCCCTTGACGGTCAAATCTTTCTTGCCCACTATGTCTATGCGACCCTCTGTGTCCAGCAGTTTAATTTCAATCGGGATATCCCTGAAGGTCTTGTTGACCAGGTGTAAATTGAAGAGATTGCTTATGGTTCCCTCCTCTTCCTGAATTTGGTAGAGTTGTCCCGCTACCCGCATGATTCTGGTCTCTACATCAGGCCTTGAAATCAGAATGAAAGTGAGCATTCCCAGCAGGGCTAAAAGAGCCACGGAATACGCTTTCAATCGCGCAGAAAATTTAAAGGGATTGTTGTTCGCTATATTTTCTTCTGAGGCGTAGCGTATGAGGCCGTGGGGACGGTTGACCTTGTCCATGATATGGTCACAGGCATCAATGCAGGCTGTACAATTTACACATTCCATCTGGGTGCCGTTCCGTATGTCAATTCCCGTAGGGCAGACTTTTACACACAGGTTGCAATCAATACAGTCCCCCAAATTTTCACTTTCTTTTTTACTTACTTTTCCCCTGGGCTCCCCCCTTTCGTAATCGTAGGCTACCACTATGGAATTTCTGTCCAGCATCACTCCCTGCAACCTGCCGTACGGACAGACAACAATGCAAATCTGCTCTCTGAACCACAGGTATATGAAGAAAAACACAGCCGTAAATATCATCATTGCAATGAATCCGGTAAGGTGTTGACTGACCGGTGCGGTCACGATCTTGTACAACTGATCGGTTCCGATGATATAGGCCAGGAAGATGTTGCTGATGATGAATGAAAGACCGAAGAAAACAGCCCATTTGGTGGTCCTGATTCTGATTTTTTCCCAATTCCAGGGGCCCTGGTCGCGAAGCCTCATTTTGGTAGCCGATCCCTCCAGCCAGTATTCGATCCGCCGAAAAACCATTTCCATAAATATGGTCTGAGGACAAATCCAACCGCAAAATATCCGACCGAAGGCCACGGTAAACAGGACCAGAAATATGATCAGGGTGAGCATGGTCAATCCGAAAATAAAAAAATCCTGAGGCCAGAAAATTTTTCCAAAGAGGATAAACTTCCTTTCTATGATGTCAAATAAAAACAGTGGCCTTCCATTGACCCGGATAAAAGGGGTGACAAATAGGATGGCAAGAAGGAGATACGACACGTAAATGCGGTAATTGTAGAGTCTGCCGGAGGGTTTGGTAGGGTATATCCAATTCCTCCTGCCCGACTCATCAATGGTGGCCACGCTGTCCCGAAACGACTCGGGTCGGTTTTTGTTTTCTCTCTTCATTTTGATGGCCGCAAAGCCATTTTGTCCATCCAAATTCTCACTGTAACTTAAATTATCAACCCTGAACTCGATAGCCTGGTTGCAATTACTCCTCCATATCCAGTGGCACCACTACATCGGGCATGTCGTCTTCCATTTCTTCTTCTGCCGGTTTAGATTCCTCGGGAACGTACAGTTCTCCTTCGGGTTCTTTTTGATTGGGTGGATCTGTCCCTCGGAGGGTTTTTATATAGCTGGAGACCTGAGCCATTTGCATGGGAGAGAGGATATCTCTCCAGGGAGTCATTCCCTTTTCAATCACCCCATTTTGGGTAATGCGGAAGATGTCCCGGATTGAGCCCCCGTGTATCCAGTAGTCGTCGGTTAGATTCGGTCCGATACCTCCCTCTCCCATTTGGCCGTGGCAGACAGCACAATTGGTAGCAAAAATCTTTTGTCCGGCAGCCAAATCGGATTCACTGTCCAGATATGTCACGGTCTCAATGGAGATATCGGGGGATGTAGCCCTTCTCAACTCGAGTTCAGCTTCGGCTCTTGCTACGGCGATTTCGTATTCTTCTATTTGCAGGGGAGCCGTTTTAAAGACATGGTAACGAGCCAGGTAAATGACGGCAAATACTATGGTGATATAAAATCCCCATTTCCACCAGGGGGGCAGGTCGTTGTCCAGCTCCTCGATTCCATCGTATTGGTGGTCCAGCAAAATGTCCTCCTCTTTTTCAACATCCACACTTTTGTTCATCTGAGCCCAAAGTGTCGCCCATAAAGACCCCTTCGCGGCCATTGCTACCGCACTTTCGCTTTTGAGCCCGCCACCCATCAGCATTTTTATACTTCGGAGAAGAATGAAAATGACAACCACCTCCAGAGCAATGACCCCGATTAGGATCATCATGGTAATGGTTGTACTCGTATTGGCGAGGGGGTGGGTACCGGATGTAATGGCTTCAGTTGATTCAGCACTCAGATCTGCCGGGAATCCCATCAAAGCCCAAACAGTGAGAAGGAGAACCAAAATCACCTGTGCTCCCGACCTCATCTTTTTCGCCTGGTCGTATGCCAACCGCTTGACCAGGTTTCCCATAGCAATTATGACGAGAAAAAGCAGCAGAGCAACTCCTATCAAAATCATTTCCGATGCCTGTAATTGGGCGGCAAAACTTCTGATCCCCCCGCCCGAAGCCTCTGTCCGGGTTTCAGCCCATGCGATTTTCGGGCCGATCGCAAAAAGAGTAAGGAGCGAGAGAATTGCGGTAAATTTAGTTGTTTTCAACATCGCTATCTACTTTGTGGTTATCTAATGGTATTTGCTTCAATTCCTCTATGGTTTCCTTTCTAATGGCCAGTGCATAAATGATTACACCGGTAAAAAAGAGAAAGAATATGGCCAGTGAAATAAAGGGGAAGACAGCTATTCCTGTTATGGTCTCCAGATAATTGATAAATTTCATAAGACATTGGTTTTATTGTTCTTCAATTGGCTGTTTCTCCACAGCCGGATCTTCTTTGGATACATCTGTTCCAAGCCTCTGCAGGTAAGCGATTATTGCGACAATTTCAGATGTCGCGAGTACATTCTCACCCGTTTGATTCTTAAGATTGTCCGCTATTTCATTGGCTTGTTCGTACAGATCATCAATGGCTTTTTGATCGTAACCCTCGGGATAGGGTACTCCAAGTGACTGCATTACCCGGATCATCCTTGGAGTGAGGTCGACATTTATTTCCTTCCAAACCATCCAGGGATAGGCGGGCATGATGGATCCGGGTGCCATTGAGGTGGGATCTATCATGTGGTAGTAATGCCAGGAGTCGGGATACTTTCCAC
>SKYC01000160.1 GCA_007128085.1 Saprospiraceae bacterium
AGCGATAACTGGCAAGGAGGTGCCCTCGACAGTCTGGATATTTTCCCCGCAAAAATCATCTACAACTCTATAACCAACAGAAACAACAACCTACTCATCAACAGAGGATTGAGTCACGGCATTGACAAGGGCATGGGAGTCACCGATGGTTTAAACGGCCTTGTGGGAATAACCAGCGAGTGTTCTGAGCACTACTGCCGGGTGCTATCCATATTGCACACTCAGTCGAGCATCAGTGCTAAAATAAAAAACAGGGGATATTTTGGATCTCTGGTCTGGAGAACCCTCAATCCACATCTCCTCCATTTGGAATCGATACCGATTCACGCGACTTTTGAGGTGGGAGATACGGTGGTGACCAGTGGATATTCCATCGTTTTTCCGGAGAACCTCCCGATAGGCACCATTGAAAATAAAGAACTCTCACAGGGAAGCAATTTTTTCCAGGTAGATGTACGCCTATTCAACGATTTGTCAAAGGCAAAATACGTGTATGTGGTCTCCGATCCGCAGAATGAAGAAAAAAGACAATTGATCAAGCCCTTTATGTATGAATGAACGCGTAATAAAATACCTGATTTGGGCCATTGTACTGCTGCTGTTGCAGATACTGATCTTCAAGAACATCAACATCGGTTGGGGAGACTTTTACTACATCCACATTCTGGTGTATCCGTTGTTCATTCTCTTCCTCCCAATCAATGTACCGAGGGTTTACCTGATGTTGATTGGTTTTGGCGTAGGTTTGATCACAGATTTGTTTTACCTTTCACCGGGTATTCACAGTTCTGCCCTTGTATTTTTGGCATTTATCCGCCAACCGCTGCTCAATATACTCGAACCCAGAGGGGGGTACAAAGTGACCACCACTCCTACTCCCTACCACCTCGGTCTCAATTGGTTTATGACCTATTCAGCCATATTGATGTTTTTGCACCACTTATTTTATTTCAGTATTGAAATTTTTACTTTTGATTTGATGTTATTCATTTGGCTAAAAACAATCTTCAGTTTCATTTTTTCCATGCTTTTTATTCTGGCGCTGGTCCTCATCACCAACCCCAGGTATTAAACCACCGATATGGCTCGTTCGTCCAAAGACCACCCCCACCGCTTCAAAATAATCATCGCCATGATTGTACTGGTCGGATTGGTATTTATATTTAAGCTCGGGCAACTCCAATTGTCCGACAATGAATTTGTAGAGCGCGCGCGAACATCAGCCATCCACCAGCAGGTCATTTACCCGGCCAGGGGTTTGATTTATGACAGAAATGAAAAATTACTCACGCACAACGAACCCATTTTCGACCTGGTTTTTACCTACAATCTGCTGTCTCCTAAAATGGATACGGCTAAGTTTTGCAAACTACTCGACATCGACAGAGAGTTTTTCGAGCAAAACATAGAAAGAGACTGGGCCCACATTCGTTTTAGCAGACACATTCCCACGACCTTTAAGCGAATGATCCCCCACGAAACTTTCATTATATTCAGAGAGCATATGCACGAATTTCCCGGATTTGAATTTGTGCTGCGAAATGTGCGGTCTTATCCACACACCAGTGCAGCACACGTCCTTGGGTATATCTCCGAAGTCAACCGCAATGTGATCGAGGCCAATCCGGGAGCCTACAGCCCGGGCGACTATTACGGAGCCAGCGGTATTGAACGCATTTACGAAAAAAAGCTGAGGGGAAGCAAGGGGATCGAGTTCGTACTCAGAGACAATCTGGGCCGGTACGTCGGTTCTTTCAGCGACGGTTTGCTGGATACAGCTGCCACTTCCGGTAAGAACCTGGTTTCGACCCTGGATCTCGATCTGCAGGCCTATGCAGAAAAATTGATGAGCAATAAAAAGGGAAGTGTTGTGGCCATCGAGCCGGCAACCGGAGAGATCCTTGTACTCGCCAGCAGTCCTTCTTACGACCCCAATAAACTGACCGTAAAGCACGGCAGGGGCGATGCTTTTCTCGAATTGGTCAGAGACAGCCTTCACCCTTTGTTCAACAGAAGCCTACAGGCCAAATACCCTCCGGGATCCATTTTTAAGCCCATCCTCGCACTGATAGCGTTGGAAGAAGGCACCCTAAACCTGCGAAGGCATATCACCTGCCAGGGAGCCTACTACTACAGAAGTTCCCGCTGGGGATGCCAGGCCGGTCCGGGCACCAGAAATGTCAGCAGAGCCATACAAGAATCGTGCAATTCCTTTTTCTATCAAACTTACCGGGATTTGCTCGAAAGAGAGGGCTTTAACCAACCGCACAAGGGCTTGAGTGTCCTCAACGATTACCTCCTACAATTTGGACTCGGCCAAAGACTCGGTATTGACCTGCACGGAGAGTCTCCCGGCCACGTCCCTGACAATGAGTTTTACCGCAGACTCTACGCATCTGAAAACGGCCGCTGGTACTCTACTTACACTCTCTCCAATGCCATCGGTCAGGGCGAACTGGATCTCACCACCCTTCAAATGGCCAATCTGGTGGCCGCCATTGCCAACAGAGGCTACTACATCACTCCACATCTCATACGCTCAGCAAGAGACGAGAAAAATCGAGCTGTTCAGCTTCCAAGAGATAGACACTCCATCGAAATTTCTCCCGAACACTTTGAAGTGGTCATCGAAGCCATGGAGCGATCGATATCCGCGGGTTCGGGCAGAATGGCTCACATTGCTGGAATAGAAGTATGCGGAAAGACTGGAACCAGTCAAAATCCCCACGGTGACAACCACTCGGTATTTTTTGCTTTTGCTCCCCGCGACAATCCAAGAATTGCCATTGCTGTTTATGTGGAAAATGCCGGCTGGGGCAGTACCTTTGCCGCTCCTATTACAGGCCTGATCATCGAAAAATATCTCAATGGAGAAATAAGTCCGCGCCGACAATGGATAGAAAACAGAATGCTCGACTCAAACCTCCTTCTCAATCCATAATTTGAATTCATGACCATAAGTGCAATCGTTGCCATTTCAAAAAACCGAGCCATCGGAAAAGACAACCAAATTCCCTGGTATCTGCCGGCCGACCTTAAATACTTTAAGAAAAAAACCAGTGGTCACCACCTGCTCATGGGCCGAAAAAGCTTTTTATCCATAGGACGGCCACTACCCAACAGGATCAATATGGTCCTCACCAGAGATCCCTTTTTTGTCGCTTCAGGCATCACCACAGTCCACTCCATAGAGGAGGGGATTCAATTGGCCAAAGAAGCCGGTGAAGAAGAACTCTTCATCATCGGAGGGGGTGAAATATACCGACAGTGCCTCCCCTTAACAGAAAAAATCTACCTCACTGAAGTGGATGTCGAGGTAGATGGAGATACTTTCTTCCCCGAATTGCCCAAAGAGGGATGGGAACTGATGTCTGAAGACCCACAAAAACCCGATGAAAAAAATAAATTTTCCTACAATTTTAAAGTCTATCGAAGAACATCCGCCTGAGACCGGTAACAATACTTTGTTAATTTATCTGAATACATGACAAAAAATTATTCAAATCACCGGTTTATTAAAAAAATGCATTCACCGCAGATAAAAAGATGGCCGAACGATATGTTTGGTCTATTGAATTGGGATTAGCGTTCTAAAAAACAATACTGAACCTCTGCAACGACTGGCGTGGCAAACTCCATCTTTGCATGCTTTGCGACACCCCGCCAACCAGTTGCCGTACCCCCACGTTGGAGGGGGGCAAGTGCGGTAAAACCTAAACAAATTCAAAAATAACCCTATGGGTATCCTTAAAAAACACGATCCCGCAGGGTACATTTTTTCCACTTCTCACACCTAATGATGAGGGGCTTCCCTTCCTTCTACCTCTGAAATTATGTAGTAAGGACTTACGGGAAAAAAGATTTGCCCCCTGGTGGCAAAAGCCCCATTGTACTATAAAAACCCAAATTCATCAAACGGATCATGACCGGGAGATTCAGTGGGAAACGAAAAAGATCCACCGTGAATTTTCACGCCGTCAACCGCAGAAATAAAAAAACGTAAAACCATGCGAGAGGAATTTCTCTACTATCTCTGGAAGTCGGGTCAATTGTTTCAGAAAGATCTGCGCACTACAAATGGAAAGAAGATACAAGTAATCCGTCCGGGTTATCGAAATCGAAGTGAGGGGCCGGATTTTTTCTCGGCGCAGTTGAAAATAGGCCAACTGACCTGGCACGGCCAAGTGGAATTCCACCTTCGATCCTCCGACTGGAACGCCCACGGTCATCAAAACGACCCTAGGTACAACAATGTCATCTTACACGTCGTGATGGAGGACGATAAAAAAATATTTACACAAAAAGGCTCCAAACTTCCCACACTCGAAATCCGAAACCACGCCGATCCGGCGATGTTGAAAAAATTTGTATTGCTGGAGAAGAAAAAGGGATGGATTCCCTGTGATCCTCTCGCTCCTGAAAAAAACCTGGACTTCTGTTGGCCCGTTTACCTCAGCAGGATCGGACTGGAGCGCATGGAGGAAAAAGCAAACCGCATCCTTCGAAAACTCAGGGACAAAAAGGGGGACTGGGATGCCGTAACAGCCGACCTCACCGGCCGATACCTGATCGGAAAAGCCAATGGAAAGCAAATGGATGAATTGTTGCGAGGCCTTCCCTTCAATCTACTGCTCAAAAACTCCTCACACTTGACCAAATTGGAAGCCCTGGTATTTGGCAGAGCCGGATTCCTGAAGGCCGACTGCTCCGACTCCTACTTTCAAACGCTCAAGTCGCATTTCCAACATCTGAGTCGTCTGTACGGCATAAAAAGTATGGATTCCGCCCATTGGAAATTCATGCCGGTCAGGCCACCTTCTTTTCCGACGATCAGACTCGCTCAATGGTGTACGCTCATCGGCCGACACCCCAGACCACTTTCGGTTTTTTTACCCTTGGAAAACGCCGGTGAAGTAAAAGAAAAATTGAGGGTTCCGGCCTCGTCCTATTGGGAGACGCATTACAATTTTGGGAAAAAATCTTCCCGAAAAAGAAACCCCTCCATTGGAAAATCAACACTTAAAAATCTGTTGATCAATGTGGCGGCGCCCGTGGTTTTTGCCTATGGCCTTCACACGGGAAATGAAGAATTGCGCGAGAGGGCTGTGCATTGGTTGGAATCTGAAAGGGCCGAGCACAACAGCATTGTTCATCATTGGAAAAAGCGCAAAGTCAAGGCATCAAATGCCATGGACAGCCAGGCTCTGATTCAATTGAAATCGGCCTATTGCGACAAATCGCGCTGCCTTGAATGCGGATTTGGTGCCCGCTTACTGAGCAGCGAACAGGCTGTCGAAATTGCAGAGGAAGAATGGTTGGCGTATTTTTGATCGGTGGATCGAAAGCCAATAGATAAGGACACGGGTGCGGAAAACTTACAATTCTTTACGCAACCGGGCCACCGGGATATTGAGTTGTTCCCGGTATTTGGCAACCGTCCTTCTGGCGATAGAGTAGCCTTTCGACTCCAGGTGTTTTTTTAGTTTTTCATCGGACAGGGGCTTTTTCTTGTCCTCCTTTTCAACAATCTGCATGAGGATTCGCTTCACCTCCAATGTAGAAACATCTTCACCGGCAATATTCTGCACCGACTCTGAAAAGAAACTCTTCAGATTTTTGCTGCCAAATTCCGTTTGAACGTATTTGGAATTGGCCACCCGTGAAACCGTTGAAATATCGTAACCGGTCAACTCTGAAATATCTTTGAGAATCATCGGCTTTAATTTGGTCGAGTCGCCGGTTAAAAAGTACTCGTACTGATATTGCATAATGGCGTACATGGTGTGATACATGGTATTCTGCCTTTGCTTAATGGCATCTATAAACCACTTTGCGGAGTCAATTTTTTGTTTGATGAAGAAAACGGCATCTTTTTCTTTCTTATTGACCTTGTTTATCTCCCTTTTCTTCTGAAAATCCTCCAGCATATTTCGGTACTGATTGTTAATGCGGAGATCCGGTGCATTGCGGTTGTTCAATCTCAGGTGCAATTCACCGTCCTTATTTTCAATAATGAAATCCGGAATGACGTAATGCCCCGGCTCGGGACCACCCTCAGAATAACTGCTGGCCGGTTTGGGATTGAGTTTGAGTATCTCAGCAATGGCTTCCTTCAACTCCTCCTCATTGACTTCCAGATACCGCAGCAGTTTGCTGTAGTGCTTTTTTGCAAATTCCTTGAAGTAATCCTTCAATACTTTCAGTGCCAGCAATCGGGAATCCTCCTGATCGGGCTCTGTTTTTTGATTTTTCAGTTTTCTCTTTAACTGCAACAGCAGGCATTCTCTCAAATCCCTGGCCCCCACTCCCGGCGGCTCCAATTCCTGAATGCGCTCGAGTATGCGAATCACCTCCTCTTCACTGGTATTGATGTGATTGGAAAAAATCAAATCGTTTACTATGGCTTTGGGCTCTCTCCTCAAATACCCCTCATTGTCGATACTGCCCACCAACTGCTCGGCAATACTCTCTTCTCTCTCACTATCGAACTGCAACATACCCAGTTGCTGAACCAGGTACTCGTGAAATGAATTGGGCGTGGATACCGATGAGTGATTTGATTGATCCTCTTCGGATTGATGATTCGTCTGGTATTGATAACTGCTCGGATCGTCATCGATGTACTCCTCGATAAACTCATCCATCTCCACATCCTCTGTCTTTTCCTGCTCGGATTCCAGTGTATCCCGATCTTCCTCTCCGCTCAAGTCCGAAAGTTCATCTACCTCAGAGTCTCCCTCATCCAATGCAGGATTGGCCTCCAACTCCTCCTTGATCCGCTGCTCTAAATTGGCAGCGGGAACCTGCAGCAAATTGATCAATTGGATCTGCTGGGGAGAGAGTTTTTGTAAATTTTTCTGCGAGAGCTTCTGTTCAAACATACTTTTTCATTGATCGGCCGACTAGGCTTGCAATATACACTTTCTTAACTAAACAAGTTTGGGTTGAGCTCGGTTTCTTTTATTTATTCTATTGAGAAAAAACCTTGATTCCCGTTGTTATCTTTTTAATTTTACTTGCTTTTTTAGCCCGTTATCGGGCATCATCTTCCATTCGTACAGCACAAAAATATTAATGATTTGTCTAATATGAAAGTTTTATCACCACTAATTTAAAAAAAACTATGCCAATAAAACAAAGAACAGAACGGTTGAGAGAGAAAATGAAGGACAGAGGCGTCCAGGCAGTCGTCATTTACGCAGCGGATCCACACCAAAGTGAATACCTTCCGGATCACTGGAAGATCAGGGAGTGGGTCAGCGGATTCACCGGATCGGCGGGCTTTGTGGTCATCGGTTTGAAAAAAGCGGGACTGTGGACGGACAGCAGGTATTTTATTCAGGCCGAAAAAGAGTTAAAAGGCAGCGGCATTGACCTTATTAAAATGGGAGAAAAGGATTCTCCCGCTCCCTGGGAATGGTTATCGGATCAACTATCTCCGGGCGATGTGGTCTATTCTTCAGCGGCGACCATCACTCCGGCGCAACGCGACAAATTCACTCAGTCGCTGAAGAAAAGCGATATTTCTTTTAAGATCGGAAACGGTATAGCCGAAGAACTCTGGAGCGACCGCCCTCCGCTTCCCTCTGAGCCGATTTACGAATTTAAATCTCCATTTGCTGAGCAGAGTCGAACGGAAAAGCTCAAAGCACTTCGGGAGAAAATGAAAGAATCCGGAGCCGGATTTTTTCTGGCAACTGCTTTGGACGAGGTGGCATATCTACTGAATCTGAGAGGAAGCGATGTCGAGTGCAATCCCGTATTTCTGTCCTACTTGCTCGTATCGGATTCCGATTGTACTCTTTTCACCCAACCGGAAAAAATAAAGGGCGAATTGAAGTCCACTTTATCCAAAGGAGGAGTTTCAATCAAAACTTACGAGCAGGTAAAAGAAGATTTAAAAACATTGGGTGAAACCGATTCTGTTCTGGTTGATCCCACCACCATTGGCTGCGAATTGTACGACCTGATTCCGGCCAAAATCATCGAGCAGAGATCTCCGGTAGTGGATATGAAGGCCATTAAGCCGGCCGCGGCCATCGATCACATACGAAATGCCATGGCCAGAGATGGTGCTGCACTTTTCAAAGCGTTTAACTGGTTAAAAAAAGAGATTCAACATTCTGAAATCAAGGAGAGTGACCTGGCGGAAAAAATTGCGGAATGCCGCGCAGAACAACCACATTATATAGGCGAGAGTTTCCCGGCAATAGTGGGATACAAAGGCAATGGAGCCATTGTTCACTACAAACCATCGCCTGA
>SKYC01000022.1 GCA_007128085.1 Saprospiraceae bacterium
CTGCTTCATAAAGGCGGTCATTACAGCAGATCCCGTGATAATCCATCCACGCCAACCGTCCCTCCAGGCCATTTTCAGAAATAAAAATTTAAACAGCCGCCCCAAAGGAGATCCGAAAAACTTCAAGGGGCGAAATCGACGGCCCTTTTCAATATCTGCCTCCGCTCCGATTCGCGCATAGTTAAGTGAGACTTCAAAGTGGTGCCTGAGATCGCGATAAGAATAGTGGAGAAAATCGCCGTCCTTCAATCGGGAGGTCCGGCCTTCTACACTGAGTCGGTCGTGAGGATTTGTCCCCTCCCACCGGGCGAGCTCTCGCTTTACCAACCTCAGCCTCCACTCCGGGTACCAGGCATGGCGAATCCATTTTCCCAGGTAATAGGTGCATCGGTTCAAATAGTAACCGTTGCAATCGTCCAATGCATCACTGTCCAATTTCCTCCTTATTTCAGCTCTCAATTCATCGCTCAAACACTCATCGGCATCGAGGGACAAAACCCATTTGCAACTGCACTTTTTCAATGCATGGTTTTTCTGATCCACATGGCCGGTCCATTTCCGAAACTCGAATACCGCTCCGTACTTTTCTGCTGTTTTACGGGTTCCATCCGAAGACCCGGAGTCGATGACTACTATTTCAGTAGCCAGTCCCTTCACACTTTGGAGGCACCGGTCAAGATTTTTCTCCTCGTTTAAAGTGATCACAGCTACGGATAAATCGTTTTTAACACCCTCTGGTCTCGGTTTTCCTTGCATTACTCGTTACTGTATGATTCAAAGTGAATTACTGAAAAATACCTTCGCATCCATCATTACTTTCTGGGCAGTCTGCGCACAGTGGCTTTGTGAATATCGTCCATCACCCTGGATACCGGTCGATTCCAGCTCGCAGCTCCCTCCCGCGTATTACTCCAAAGAGAAATCCCGTCGCTTCCTTCCAACATACTTACAGTGATCTTTACATCATTGGTTCTGGGGGAAATATGGGGCAAGGGCGACCCTCCCATTGATTGAATGGTTCTCTGCGCCACATCCAATCCCATAGAGGCTAAATCTCCTCTGTAGCGATGTTTGACGACCGTGGCCCGAAAAACAAGATCGACCCCTGCGGCCGCCGCAATTTCTTCAATGGTATAGTCCTCTATTTTGTAAATATCTATCCCGGCCTGCTCCAACCGATTATTGGTTTGGCTGGGATCCTGCAATCTGAAATTACTCTTCCTCCATCGGTTGCCCACATATCTGTACAGCGACTGTTGAAAAGCAATTTTTTCCTTATTGTCTTGCTCTAACATCTCTTCCTCCTTCATATTTTTGGGAGGTGTTCCCTGAAAAATCACCTGATAAGGCAGAATGGCCACCGTTTCTGTACCTGTTACCGATTCATCGTAATGTCCACTGATGTACGGCCTGTTGGCACAAGATGCAATCGAGAGAACGAGGGTCAAAAAAATAAGGCTTCTGACCACAATAGTAAAAGAATCTAATACCTTCATCTGTTTGAATTTTATATCTTCCGAAAACTGCCGATGTAAAATTTGAAGTGAGGCTCCATTGTCCGACAGTGAATTTAACGGCATGAATCTCATCAACTCCACGGCAGTCATTAAAAAAAACTGAGCAAGCGAACCCGGTTGCCCGGTTGTAAACAAGCTGATGGCTCAAATCTAATGTTTTTTTTGCAATTGCTTACTGGCTCAGAAAACAAATAGTACAAACCGCAGGTAAAACAGGGATGAGTCCACGCAGCCATTCCTGACTGTACAAAATGTCGAATCATTTAGTAATTGTTTAAATTTTTATTTAATAAAAACCTAAGATCTGAACAGACTTCTGTACTCTTTTAATTTTACATTAGTTTTGAACGTTCGGTATGCATTTCTGTGCATGCTGTTGTCTTGTTATTATCGGTTGGTTACTTAATTTTTCTTTTTGGATAATTCTTCGTATGGTTAAAAGTAGCGGGTCATTGGCCAATAAAAAAAAGGCACTGATAGGCTTTCCAATCCTTTTGGGATTGCTCATTTTATTGGCAGGGGGCCAAACAGTGGGTATAGATGAAAAGAAACTAAGTGATTTTAACGCTGCCTCTCTGGGAGGCATGTTGTTTAATGACGTATTGCTATCAAAGGACTTTTCCGTCTCTTGTGCAAGTTGTCACAAACCTGAGTTTGCCTTTGCCGATACCGTAGCTTTCAGTGTGGGGATAAACGGACAAGTCGGATCGAGGAATACTCCCTCGGCCATGAATGTCTTGGCCAGGACCGCACTATTTTGGGATGGGAGGGCTTCAAGTCTCGAGGAGCACGCCCTGCAACCCATTGCGAATCCCAAGGAAATGGGTCTGTCAATAGTTGAGGCCATAGACAGGCTGAGGCGTCATCCCGTTTATCCGGATCTATTCGAGCGCGTTTATGGAAAAGAACCGGATTCTAACCTATTGGCCAATGCCCTTGCCGAGTTTCAAAGAACACTGGAGACCACCAATACGGCTTGGGATCGATACGCCATTTACGGAGAGGATATCGACCCCGCTGTCATTCGGGGAAAAGCCATTTTCGACAGTGAAGGAATGTGTCTGGAGTGCCACTTCACTCCGGATTTTACGGCCGATGAATTCTTCAATATCGGCATTTTCAACGGAGAGGAGTTCAATGACCGGGGCAGGTTTAAAGTAAGCGGAGATTCAACCGACCTGGGGAAATTCAAAGTCCCCGGCTTGCGCAATGTAGCAATCACTGCCCCTTACATGCACAACGGTATGTTTAAAACGCTGGAGGAAGTTTTGGAGTTTTACAACGACACGCGTTCGGTCGTTCCCAATTCCATCAATCAGGACGAGCGCCTTCGGGAGCCCCTGGGATTGAGCCGAGAAGAAATGCAGGATGTCATTGCCTTTCTGAACGCCCTGACCGACGACCGCTTTGTACATCTATTGGGAAGCCGGTAATTTCTTAAATTTCTTCTAAAAAATCACACTTGAAAAAACGGGAATTCTTTGTGAGTTCTTAAATTTATTTTTACTTTGTTGCACCTGAAGTCATAAAATCATTTGATCATCTAAACCCCAGCCAATGGATTTTTTAATTAACTCGCAAGAGGACTACAAAAAAACTTATAAAAGAAGCGTAACCGATCCGGAAAAATTCTGGGAGGAAATAGCGGGAAATTATTATTGGCAGAAAAAATGGGACAAGATCCTGGAATGGAACTTTGATTCTCCGGATGTAAAATGGTTTTTAAACGCCAGGCTCAATATCACAGAAAATTGCCTCGACCGGCATTTAAAGACGCGGGGGAATAAACTCGCCATCATTTGGGAACCCAATGACCCCCGTGAACAAGTGGTTCGATTGACGTACCGGGAACTACATCAAAAAGTATGTATGTACGCCAATGTATTGAAAAAACAGGGAGCAAAAAAGGGAGACAGAATTGCCCTTTATATGCCCATGATACCGGACTTGGCCATTGCTACGCTGGCCTGTGCAAGGATTGGAGCCATTCACTCCGTCGTATTTGCTGGCTTTAGTGCCTCTGCACTCTCCGACCGAATCAATGATGCAAAAGCAAAGTTTGTGCTGACCAGCGATGGACTGTACCGAGGCACCAAAGAAATTCCAGTAAAGCGAGTGGTGGACGAAGCACTCAAAAACTGTGATTCTGTTGAAAAAGTAATTGTTTCTGAGCGAACGAAGTGGGACATCAATATGGTGGAAGGTCGCGATCTGTGGTTGCACGAAGAACTCAAAACCGTAGAAAAAGACTGCCCTGCTGAACCCATGGATTCAGAGGATATGTTGTTTATCCTGTATACTTCGGGCTCGACGGGCAAACCCAAGGGAGTCGTGCATACTTGTGGGGGGTACATGGTTTACGCGGGATATTCTTTTAAAAATGTTTTTCAATACAAAGAATCCGATATTTACTGGTGTACAGCCGACATAGGGTGGATTACCGGGCACACCTATATCGTTTATGGCCCATTGCTGAACGGAGCTACAAGTATGATGTTTGAAGGGGTCCCAACCTATCCCGGACCGGGGAGATTCTGGCAAATTTGCGACAAGCACAGCGTCAACCAATTTTATACTGCACCCACCGCCATCAGAGCGTTGATGGCTCACGGAGATGACCACGTATTGAGCTACAGCCTGGACTCACTGAAGGTATTGGGTACCGTGGGAGAACCCATCAATGAAGAGGCCTGGAACTGGTATTATCAGGTAGTTGGTAAAGGGCGCTGTCCGGTGGTAGACACCTGGTGGCAAACTGAAACCGGGGGAATAATGATCAGCGGCCTGGGGAAACATTCCCCCATGAAACCGAGTCACGCGGGTTTTCCTCTTCCCGGTATACAGCCCGTCCTATTGGATTCAGACGGAAATGAAATAGACGAAAATGAAAAAGAAGGCTATCTATGTATCAAATACCCGTGGCCATCTATTCTGCGGACCACTTACGGCGATCACGAACGCTGCAAACACACCTATTTTTCTCACTACAAAGGGTACTATTTCACCGGAGATGGAGCAAAGAGGGATAAAAGTGGAATGTATAAGATTATCGGACGAGTAGACGATGTGATCAATGTCTCCGGTCATCGTTTCGGAACGGCGGAAATAGAAGATGCCATCAACACCAATAAAAAAGTAGCCGAATCAGCTGTAGTGGGATTCCCCCATCCCATCAAAGGACAGGCCATTTGGGCGTATATCATTCCAAAAAAAGAAGTAGAAAATCCGGAGGAATTGCGAGCCGAGATTGTCAACAGCGTGGTTGAAAAAATCGGAAAAATTGCAAGGCCTGAGATCGTCCAGTTTGTACCCGGCCTCCCCAAAACCAGATCCGGAAAAATCATGCGGAGAATTCTGCGAAAAATAGCTGAAGGAGAAACTTCTTCTCTGGGCGATACTTCTACACTCCTGGATCCTGAAGTGGTTGAAAAAATCATGGAGCGGGCCGGAGAACTGAGATAGACACCATTATTCCGGTTGAAATTTCTTCATCAAGACATGCAACTCTTCCAGTGTGCAGGCTTCAGAAGCCGGTTTGTCTTTGCGCCAGCGGCGCATGCGTGGAAACCGAAGAGCCACTCCGGATTTATGTCTTGCTGAGGGAGCGATTCCCTCGAAGGCCAATTCAAATACCAAGTCGGCCTTTACTGCCCGAACAGGACCGTGGCGCTCCAGGGTATTTCTTCGAACGAAGGAAGAAATGCTCCGAAACTCCTCATCGGTCAAACCGGAATAAGCTTTTGCAAAGGGAATTAAACGATCGCCATCCCAAGCTCCAAATGTATAGTCGGTAAAGAGATTGGTGCGCTTACCTTTTCCAGGCATGGCGTACATCAACACACCATCTATCAGCAGGGGATCGGTCTTCCACTTCCACCATACACCTCTTTTCCTGCCACTTTCATAGGTGGAATCCCTTCTTTTCAGCATAATCCCTTCACTGTAGTACTCCCGGGCGTGGACTCTCATTTCCTCCAATTCTTCCCATTGGTTCCAGGTGATCGCATCGGAATAGAGCAACTTTGGGTGATTCAGTTGGTTGTATAGCGACAGTAAAATCTCTCGCCTCTCATATAAGGGTTTTTCTCTGATGTCCTCGGAATTCCACTCTAGTAAATCGTAAGCGATCAAAGCTACAGGCACCTCGCGCATCAATGCCGCACTGACTCTTTTGCGATTGAGTCGTTTCTGCATTAAATTAAAAGACAGTGGTACCCCCTTTTTTAAAGCCACCAACTCTCCGTCAATTACGGTGCCATCGGGCAGGGACTTGCCCAGTTCCTCCAATTCCGGATGCGATGAGGTGATCAGTTCTTCTCCTCTCGACCAAAGAAATACACGTCCTTCGCGAGCGATCATTTGTGACCTGATTCCGTCCCACTTGAATTCGGCCAGCCATTGGTCTCCATCTCCTAATTCTTCCGGCAACACATCCAACGGAGAGGCCAAATAAAAGGGATATGGACTTGAGAGCCTTACAGACTCATCCCTATCGTAAATCAATTGCTTAAAGCTCGTCTCAAAAGGATCCCAGTTCCCCATCAATCGGTGGGCCAGTTCGTTTTCAGTGAGTCCGGTGTGTTTTGCGAGTGCTCTGACCATTAATTTCTGAGAGACTCCGATCCGAAATCCACCCGTAATCAGTTTATTAAATACAAATTTTCCACTTTTGGACAAACTGGACCAGGCCCCGACAATGAAGGTGCGTTTCTCCTCCCCATTTTTCTTTTTCAGATTTCTCAGCCTCAACAACCAACTACTCAGAGAATCACTACTTTCCCCGGCGGGATTCGGAAGCAACAATGCGATGGTTTCTGCGAGATCACCCACGATGGCGTAACACTCTTCAAACAGCCAATCGGAAATTCCACTTTCATCTGCCGCCCAGCTTCTCAATTGCTTACCACTGACTGCTCTCACAGGCCTTCTGCCCGACAGTAAGGCAACGGCTTGTAATTTGTCGGCATCTTCAGTGCGGTCAAAAAATTCCGCCAGGTATGCCACTTTTTTATTCGTATCGGTTGTAGTATCTAATCTGTCTATAAGTCGACAAAATCTCTTCATCGGTTGAAATTTTTCTCGGAGCGAAGCGGTTGACCAAAGCTTGCAATCGCTATACTCCTATTGGGATATTAACCTCATTCCATTCCTTTACAACCTCCAATCAGTCTCCGGCAGATTCACCGTATTCGGTGGTCAGTTCCTCTGCCCTCCATCCGTTCTCAGACAACCATCTCGAAAAGATTTGCTGATAACCGTGGGTACAAATTATGCGTTCTGCCCCCGTAGCTTTTACAGCCTCTATCAACCCCTCCCAATCGGCATGGTCTGAAACCACAAATCCACGATCCACGGATCTCCTCCTCTTCGCTTCTCGAATCAGCATCCAACCCGAAGCAGAGGCAGTTTCATAGGTCTTCAAAACCTTGGTCCAATGACCTGTAAAGGCAGTGGGGGAAATAATAATCAATGCCCCTTTTAAATCCTCTTTTCCAAGTTTCTTTGTCAATGGCCTTGTTTTGGGCAAATCAAAGCCGGCTTTTCTCACAGCTGTGTTCATTTGCTGAACGGCAGAGTGGCAAAAAATTGGCCCCGGCCCCTCACGCAGACCATGAATCAAACGCTGGGCCTTACCGAGTGAGTACGCCTGTAAAACTACCGCCCGTCCATTTTGTTTGTTTTCATTCCACCACTCAAGTATAGACCTGTAAACCTCTGCTTGTTTCGGCCATTTATAAACGGGCAGTCCAAAAGTGCACTCGGTAATAAATGTATCGCACTTTACGGGTTCAAACGGCTGAGACAGACCGTCACTCCGGGTTTTGTAATCTCCTGAATACACCCAAACCCTGCCTTGGCCGGCCACCCTTATCTGAGCTGAACCGGGAATGTGTCCCGCGGGGTGAAATGAAAACTCAATCCCTCTGACTGTGGTTTTTTCTCCGTAATCCAATCCGTGAACTGAAACCGGTCCCATTCTCTTTTTTAAAATGGGCAATGAGGGCCGGGGACAAATGTATTGAAGGTTTCCATACCTGCAGTGATCGGCGTGAATGTGACTGATGAATGCCTTTTTCACCTTGCGCCAGGGATCCAGGTACACATCCGCTTCCGGAACGTACAAACCGTTTTCATTTTCCACAATCAAGTCCAAATGGATGTCAGATTTTAAAACAGAAAGAATATAAAAAACACACGGGAGATTATATAAGATAAATCAGTGCATTTTGTTTCCCGGACGCCTTAACTTACTTATAAAATCTAATCAGAGGTTGAAAGCATTAGGGGGTTTCCATTAGCAACAAGACCATGAATAACTCAGACTACATCCTTTACATCCAGCTAACAACTTTTGATCATAATGTTCATTCTATGAAAAAACAAAATTTTAGTTGCTAAAAAAAACTTTTCTTCGTTTAAATCGTTAAGAAGATTAAATCCATATCCGGTAGATTGACTAAAGTCTACTTTTTCGTGGAACTTCCTGTTCCGGCGTTTTTTAACATTTTGTCTTGTCAACGTTTTTAGAGATCAAAGCTCACCCGCAAACTTTGCGGTGGCATTCATATATTTTTTCACAAAACTCAGACGAAATGAAAACGATCAAATTGAAATTATTCGCAACTCTTATGAGCATGGTATTTTGCCTCTCGACGGGATATCAGATGAGTGCACAAACTTTTACCGCTGTTGCCTC
>SKYC01000108.1 GCA_007128085.1 Saprospiraceae bacterium
AAGACCGGGATTCATTCAGACCGGATCACGGGGAAGTCAGAGGTTCAGACACCGACCACACTCATGTGCGGTTTAGTGTCTGGGATCAGGCGGGTATTGATGAAATTCATGTCGGCATGGGTTCACAGTTTCTGGGACAGCCCAATCAGGGTTTTGAAGTACTGGATGTGTTGGATGTATACAGCTCGTCGGCTTCGGATGAAAACTTCGTCATTGAGCAGGGCGCTAAATCTGTGAATGTCGATGGTTTTCACACCGATATTTACTGGGAAGGATCCACTTCGCGAGTCAATGGAAATGTAATAGCCGGCCCCTATGATTTTACGATTTCTGCCCGGGACGTTTTTGGAAACATTACCACCGGTGATCAGATTGTAATCAATCGGTTTTACATCAACAGACCGTATGCTCCTGAAATTGAGATTACCAATCTCCACGACGGTGAGATTGATGGTGAAGGTGGCCAGGCTCTTACAGTGGAGGGAACCATTTCTAAAGGAGAAGGTGATAGTGCCGGTGACCTGGCTTTTGTCTGGATCAGATTGGTGGACGAAGATTTGCACGACGACTTTAATCCCGCTCAGGTAGGTCAGGGTCTGGAGTCGGTTTGGGGCCAATCTCTCCGTATTGATGTGACTTCCGGTGATTTGCCGAATCACACGGTTTTGAATTTAGAAGATATTCTGACTGGAGATCATACCATCGTATTGCCGGAGGGTCACGGTCATTACGATCTGATTATATGGGCCGAAGACGAACATGGGAACGTAACCCGAACAGTTGTTGAGGTGCATGTGGATTAGCAGATAGTTAATCCGGGGTAAATAAAAGAGGCAGTATTTTAAATTTTTGAGGGAGGCTAAGCCTCCCTTTTTTGTTGCAACTCAATTGAAAATACATTCGTTAATGGAGTAAATGAACCGAAGAAAGATCCAAGCCGGAATTTTTCAGCATGAAGTCGATCGAGAAAGAGGAACTAAGCGCAAGGGCGGTGATAGGGTATCAGTAGCGGGGTGGGGGAAAGCCGTATAAAAAAAATGCAAAATTTAATTTCAAAGAGGTGTTTTAAAATTCGTTTAGACCAAACAAAATTTGAAAATAAAGGTTTGATTAATAAAATATTCTCTGTGGAAAAAGTAGCGTACATCGATTGGGGTATGATTGGTTATGAAAACGCCTGGGCTAAACAGACGGAGATTTCCGATCTGTTGAAAAAACAGAAAAAGGAAGGGAAAAGGCCGGGCCGGGATGGCTGTGAGAGGGCTCATCTCCTGGTGTTTTGTCATCATCCCCACGTGTATACGCTGGGAAAAAGCGGAAGTTTCAACAATTTATTACTCAGTGAGGAGGAGTTGAAGAAAAGGGGCGCTACTTTTTTTAAAATTAACAGAGGCGGGGACATCACGTATCACGGACCCGGGCAACTGGTGGGTTACCCCATTTTTGACCTGGAGTGCTTTTTTACCGACGTGCACAGGTATGTGAGGAATATAGAGGAGGCCATCATTCGGATGCTGGCCGATTTTGGCATTGAGGGTAAGCGTCAAAAGGGGTATACCGGTGTTTGGCTGGCCCCCGTGGGAGATGGGGATGTCAAGTGGAGAAAAATTTGTGCCATTGGTGTACATTTGAGCCGTTGGGTGTCCATGCACGGTTTTGCATTGAATGTCAATACCGATCTCGATTATTTTTCACACATCGTTCCCTGTGGTATTGCGGAAGACGATAAGGAGGTGACCACCATGGCCAGGGAATTGGGCGGTGAGGTTTCCATGGATCGCGTGAAGGAGTCCCTGAAAAAGCACTTTAAAAACATATTTGAATTTGAATATCTTGAATAGGAAAAAAATATAAACCATGAGCGAAAATAAATTAGATTCCCGACCGGAGAAAAAAGTCAAAGACTCGAGAACGACCATGACCGAAATGGTCATGCCCAACGACACCAACCCCCTGGGCAACCTGATGGGTGGCAATCTGATGAGGTGGATGGACATCGTCGCCAGTATTTGTGCAGCCAAGCATTCGGAGACTTATGTCGTGACTGTTTCTGTAGATCACGTCAGTTTTAAGCGGCCCATCAACGTGGGAGATGTAGTGACTCTCAATGCCAATGTCACGCGTTCTTTCAATACCTCCATTGAGGTCTATGTGGAGGTTTTTGCTTCCGATATCAAAGGGGGGAATGCGAGAAAATGCAATCACGCATACCTCACTTTCGTCGCTCTGTCCGACGACAAAAAGCCGGTATCGGTTCCTGCGGTCGTTCCCCTCACTTCTGAACAGGAAAAATTATTCGAAGGCGCGGCCAGGCGCAGAGAGCTCAGGTTGATACTGGGAGAGCGCATTCCCGCAAAGGACGCCAAACTTCTCAAGGAGTATTTGCTGGCTCAGTAAATTCTTCCGGATCGATGAATAAAATTGCTGCTCGCCTGTTGGGTTCCCATCAGCTGTATATCCTGTACATTGACGTGGGCCGGACGGCTGTAGATGAAGTATATGGCCTCTGCCACATCTCTTGACCGAAGGGGATTGAAGTCCTTATAGATCGCTGCTTTCTCTTTGTCGCCCCCAAAACGGGTGATTGCAAACTCCGTTTCTTCAACGTGGCCGGGGGATACCTGGCCTACTCGTATTCCGTGCGTATGCAGATCCAGACGCATAGATTTTGTGAGTGCATCCACGGCGTGCTTGGTGGCGCAGTAGACATTGCCGTTAGGATAAGTTTCATGCCCTGCCGTTGAGCAAACATTGATGATCTGCCCTTTTTTCCGATCGACCATGGTGGGGGCAACCAGTCGGGTGATGTAAAGCAACCCTTTGATATTGGTGTCTATCATGGTTTCCCAGTCTTCTTCCATCCCCTCGTGAATGGGATGAAACCCCTTGGCCAGACCGGCGTTGTTGATCAACAGGTCGGGGCGTTTCCACTTCTCCTCCAAACTCTCCCAGGCTTTTCGACAGGCCTTAGAATCCCGTATGTCAAAGCAGAGTACCTGCACTTCAATGCCGAACTCCGCCACCAGTTGGTCTCGCAGTTTTTCCAGCTTCTCCCGCCTTCTCCCCGCAACGATTAAGGGATGGCCGTGGGAGCCAAAAATTTCAGCGCAAGCGCGTCCAATTCCGGAACTCGCTCCGGTAATGAAAATGGGCAATTCTTTTTGTTTTTCCATGAGACAGTGTTTTAACCGCGCGAAGGCCTTGTCCCTCACTTCTTGGTGGTTTGACGGTTCTTCAGTGTTTAACTAATCCGGTAAGAAGCAAAAAAAAGCCACAGAGTGGCGGCATCTCAATCTTATCACCTCAGCCTCCTTTACTCCTTACATTACGCTTTACTATTCAATAGCATCATCCAATTAATCCGTGGAAATTTCACCGGTGGTTATTTTCTTTATTTCCTCTTCAAAAGCCTGAACCAATTCGGGATACCTGGAAGTGGCAGGGCCGGAAAAACCGGTATAACTCCCCGAAATGGTAAAGTCCGGCTTTAAAAATACCACCGTGGGATAGGCGATGATCTCCTCGATCAAACCCAGGTTTTCAGTCGCTTCTTTTTTGTCAAAATACCCGGCCAGATAGATGGGGTAGGGCAAATTCAAATCGCTGGTGTACGTATCGATCATTTCCAGCGCTTTTTCCCGGTCTCTGTAGCGTTCGAAAGAGAGGCCAATGATTTGAATGTCGTGCTTTTCCCCGAGTTCTTTGAGCAGGAGAGAGGCGTCTCTGCAATTGGGGCACCAGGTGCCTGTCAGGTATATCAAAGTGGGCCGGCCCAGGTGGTCTTTTTCAGTAATTTCCGCGCCGGCTGCATCGCTGACGGTAAAACTGAATTGCTCCTGAAGAAATTCTGACATGGCGAGTGGATCCTTCAGTTCCACGGTATCTTTTTGGGTGGCAGTCCAGGCTGTTTGATAATGTCTTCCCGACCGGAAAAATCCCTCCAGGCGCTCGTCTTCCCCTTTTACCGCCCCGAGCAAAAAAGCAAATACCCCATCAAAACCGGACAGCCAGATTTTATTTCCTTCCACAACCCCCTCCAGGTAGCGGTAATCACCCGTATTGGTGATAAAACTCCCCTGCAACTTTTCTCCCTGCTGTTGAAACTCGGCTATGGCGGGACGTTCACTTTCCTCTCCCGGACTCAAAGTGACGCTCCACTGACCGTCTACGTTTACCACCTTTTCAATATCACGGTTTACCGGGAGTTCAAACCGGTGGTTTTTCCCGTAGTGCGCTTCAAAGGGGATTTGATAATTGCCGCGGGAGGGAACCACCCAAAAGCCCTGAAGGATGTTCTCTGCGTAAATGGCTTTGAGGTAATTGTCCGATCCGGGGAATCTCATGGTGACCGTATCTTTGGCAATGCTCAGATCGGTTCCCATTTTGATGTCTGTAACTTTGTGCTCGTCCTCACCATTGATAAACAGGACGTGCATTTCTCCGTCCTCGGTGTATCTGACTTCAAAATTAAAAGGCAGTTGATTGTCCTGAATGCCCGGTTTGTAATCCCCCGGACTCTGTGACCTTTCGACACCCGGTCTGAAAGTGGTCTGCTGATCCAGATAAAGCACCCCTCGCCACTCCCCGGGGGGTAGTTGGTCATAGGGGTTTTTAAATTCTATGCAGCCCGCACTGAAAACAATGCACGCTATCATCAGGCAAAGAAATAATTTCCAATTAGCTGCCATTCGTTGTTTTTTTATTTTCCTCTTTCTCCTACAAAATGGTCGTCTTTGTTTTTAAACAAAACGTTGAAAGTGGTCAGACTTCCGTAAATCCGGGTGAGGTATTGCTGGAGGTTAACTTTTTCTTCCTCTGTCAAATTGGAACTGTTGATCCTTTGCTCCATGACCCGCAGCCGGTCTCTGACCATGATGATTTTTTTGAAAAAGACATCAATGGGAATTTCCTTGCCCTTCAGCTCGCTGTCTCCGGACTTAAATTCCATGGTGCCACCTTTCCATTTGTCGGCCAGGGGAACCACTTCGGAGATATCAGAAAACGACCGCAATACTTTGATCAATGATTTTTCAAGTTCATTAAAACTCACAGTCCGGGATTGTTCGATTTGCTCGACAACTTCCCAATTGCTGTAATTTTTGCCGACCATTTTTATTCCGGTGTCAATAAAACTCAATTCGTAGGCCACTTGGTGTACACCAATCACGACTCCGGGGCCATATTCGGGATGAATGACTCTGGATCCCACGCCCAACAAGGTTTTTTCTTCGCTCATAATTTTTTTTATTTAATTTTAGGTTGATAGTGATCGTCCCAGTTTTTGACTTTTGGATCTCCCAGCTTGTTTACACTTTTGGCCACCAACATTGAAACCGCTGCATCTCCGGTGACATTGGCCACGGTCCTGCACATGTCGAGGGGCCTGTCGACAGCAAAAATAAGGGCCAGACCCGCTTCCGGTATTCCCGCCTGACTGAGTACGATAACCAGCATCACCATTCCCGCACTGGGAACTGCGGCTGACCCTATGGAAGCCAGTGTTGCGGTTACCACAATACCCAACTGAGCAGCCAGTGACAATTCCATACCAAAGGCCTGGGCAATAAAAACGGCCGCAATGGCCTGGTATAAACTGGTTCCATCCATATTGATGGTGGCTCCAATGGGCAGTACAAAACTGGTGACCTCTCTGTCCACTCCCAGGTGTTCCTCCGTTCGTTCCATGGTTACGGGCAGTGTAGCAGCACTTGAACTGGTGGAAAAAGCCACCAACTGAGCCGGAGATATTCCCCTGAAGAAAAATCCGAACCCCTTACCGGTAAAGGTGTGCATCAGCAGGGGGTAAACTACGCCTATTAATATACCCAAACCCAATACCACACTCAGGGCGTACCACAACAGGGCTATAAATATATCTACACTGGGCGACTCCGCCACCAAAGCGGCCAGCAGGGCAGCTACTCCGTAGGGCGCAGTGAGCATAATCAGGTCAATGAGTTTGAGTATGATTTCGTTGAGGCCGTCGAAAAACTTCTTGACCGTTCCGACTTTTTTATCGGGCAGGAGAATAATTCCGATCCCGAAAAAGATTGAAATCACGATGACTTGTAACATGTTTCCGTTGTCGGCCAGCGCCACAAATACATTTTCTGCAAAAAGATCTTCCAGGGGTTGCAGCGGTCCGGCGTCCTGTGCCTCCTGAGCCATCCCCCTCGTGCGATCCGCTTCGGTCTGATAGGCTTGTTCCAGCTGCGCTCGGGTCTCTTCATTGATCGTTTTTCCCGGCTGAATAACATTTACAATCGTCAGGCCGATGGTGACGGCCAATACCGTAGTTAGCAGGTAAATTCCGATGGTGCGCTTGCCCAATACCGACAATTTGGAAATGTCTTCCAGGTCGCTCAGTCCTTTTATCAAAGAAGCAATGATCAGCGGCATGGCAATGAGTTTGAGTACATTGATGAAAATGGTACCCAGGGGTTTGATCCAATCAATGACAATTTGGGGTCCCCATTCAAATTGAACGGAGAGTACACCCACCAATACCCCGACGACCATGCCGATAATTATCTTCCAATGCAGTTCGAGTTTTTTCATGGATCCTTAGTTTTTTTGCGGGCGCAGGCGCGGCGGTTGAATTCATTGACGTACGTGCAGAAAAACGCAAGCCGATCTTTACCCTTCTCAAATCAGCTGCCAAAATAGCAATTATTGAAAAAGTAGCGGAGGAACTGTCCTTTTTTCTATTCATTCTCTTTTCCGGCTCCTATTCGGAAAGGATTTTTTCCATGTAGAGGAAAAAATTTAAAAGAGTGAATTTCAGGTGAAAGAGATCAAAAACACATGGCGCTGATCCAATCCGGATGATTGGCAAACAAATCGGGCTAAACTTTTACGGCTCGGAGCATTTCTCTTTTGCCCGGAGGACCGGGAAGTTTTTCACATTCAAAACCAAGAGTGGAAAGCATCCTTCTGAACGCTCCCTGTACGCAATAGGTGACCAATACGCCCCCTGACTTGACTGCTTCGCTTAGGGGTCCGAAAATGTCTTTTGTCCAAAGGTCGACCTGGGTGCCGGGACCAAATGCATCGTAATAAACCAGGTCGTAAGTCCCGGCTGGGCGGTACTGTCGAAAATCACATTTTTTTTTACTGAGATAAAAACGGGGGTGAATGCATACCTCTTTTTCCCAGTCAGCGCGGTGAAGGTCTGAAAATAGGGTAGGATTAAAAGAATGGGATTTCGAACCGGAAAGCTGTTCGGCGAATAGATCGGTTGTTATGGCGTCCAGGGGATGCAGTTCAAGAGTTTCGTAGCGGACGAGCGGTCCCTTTTCACATTGTTCGGCAGTGTAATATGCATTCAATCCGGTGCCAAATCCGTATTCCAAAAGGGAAATCTCCTGTAGGGCTTGGTCAGCGATTAAAAAATTCAGTCCGGCTTCAATAAATACGTGAAGGCTTTCCCTGACAGCTCCGTGTTTGGAATGGTATTCGGCATCGTAAATGCCCGAGCGGATTGTTGGAGACCCATCGCCTGTTATTTCAATTTTGTGAGGATGGCTCATACTGGGGAATAATCCGGCAGATAAATTTCTTTAGAAAAGCATCAGAACCGAGTTAATCAGATTCTGAAATTCCTCCCCGGTTGTCATTGAATGAGGACAGCCGTAGCCCCGGTTGCAGGAGCTCAAAGTGACTACTGCAACGGCGGCGAGTAATAAGTAAAGTCGGTTAACTCGGATTTTCATTTTTATAAAATTATTACTGAACGTAAAACTCCAAACGCGGAATTAAAAAAATCTTCCGGCGTCTTTTGTTATTAATCTCAGTCATAAACTGATGTAACTCTTTTTTGTTCACCAAATGCCGGTCGGATATTTACCGAATTTCCCCTTCAATTTAGTTCGAGAAATTTTTTCCGCTATGGTCGTCTAATGCAAATTTTTGATTAGTATTGTGCAAATTTAATAAACGATCCATAAAACGCAATAGTTGCACAGAATATTCTGATACAATTAACATAATAGTGTCGAGATCGCCCAATAAGCGCTGAATACCGGTCAGCAATCGGGTGGTGGTCTATTGATTTAGAAAATATTTAAACAAATGAACATTCACTTTATATCCATTGGTGGTGCCGTGATGCACAACCTCGCCATCGCCCTGAAAAGGCAGGGTCACCGTATAACGGGTTCAGACGATGAAATTTACGACCCGGCCCGAACGC
>SKYC01000174.1 GCA_007128085.1 Saprospiraceae bacterium
AGTCAAAACCCGTTGCGGGTAATGATTTGGATTTGCTGACTATTTTAAAATCCTCCGAGGCCATTTCCAGTCAGATAAAATTATCCGATTTGATCTCGGCTCTGCTGAGGATAATCATTGAGAACGCTGGTGCTGAGCGGGTGCTTATATTGCTGAGGAAAAACTCGGGACTCAAGGCAGTGGCTGAGAGGTTTGCAGGAGAGGAAGGCCATAGGGATCTCAAAAATATGGATGTAAAAAAATTAAAAGCCCTGCCGCATTCACTTGTAAACTACGTGTTGAGGAGCCGGGAAACAGTCGTCCTGGACCGTGCCTCTGAAAGTGAGGATTATAACAGGGATTATTACTTCAAAAACAATGAGATAAAATCGGTCATGTGCATTCCTCTTTCCCTGAAAGGTGAAATTACGGGAATTCTCTATTTGGAAAACAACCTGTCCCACACCGTTTTTACGCGCGATCGGGTAGAGTTGCTCAAACTACTCAGTGGACAGATGGCCATTTCCCTGGAGAACTCTCAGCTTTACGAAAACCTCGAGGAAAAGGTGGAGGAGAGAACCCGAGAGCTGAGTGTTGAAAAAAAGAAATCGGACGATCTTTTAATGAATATTCTGCCTGTCGAGACAGCAGAGGAGCTTAAAAAAACAGGTACTGCAAGGGCGAGGGAGTTTGATCTCGCCACCGTTTTGTTTACTGACTTCATTGATTTTACCAAGGCCAGCGAAAGTATGGATGCCCAGAAGCTGGTCAGCGAAATCAATTAC
The DNA here is from genome assembly GCA_007128085.1 of Saprospiraceae bacterium. Classification (GTDB taxonomy): domain Bacteria; phylum Bacteroidota; class Bacteroidia; order Chitinophagales; family Saprospiraceae; genus PWJY01. The sequence continues at coordinate 765 of SKYC01000174.1, forward strand.
TATTACAGCAATTTTGACCGGATTATTCAGAAGTATGGCATAGAAAAAATAAAAACCATAGGAGATGCTTATATGTGTGCAGGTGGGCTGCCTGTAGCAAATCTCGCCAACCCGGTAGAAACCGTTAATGCAGCTTTAGAGATCAGAGATTTTGTCAATGAGGAAATAAAAATCAGAAAGAGAGAAGGTCGCGATTACTTCGAACTCAGAATTGGGTTGAATACCGGACCTGTCATTGCGGGCATAGTCGGAATTAAAAAGTTTGCCTATGATATTTGGGGCGATGCTGTAAACATTGCGGCCAGAATGGAAAGTGCCGGGGAGGCCGGTAAAATCAATATCAGTGCTGCCACTTACGAGGAAGTAAAAGACCATTTTATTTGCAGGTACAGAGGAAAAATAGATGCCAAAAATAAAGGAAAAATAGACATGTACTTTGTAGAGGGAATCAAAACCAATTAACTTTTTAAAACAGCTTATCATGAGTTATTTAAACGTACCCAGAATTCATTTCAGCGGAAAGTTTTTTACCGACCCATCCACTGTTAACAACGACCCTTCGCACTACGATCCGACCAACACGAACCCCTCTCCATGGCAGGAACCGATGGGGCAACACCGATTTCAACTTCGCAATTGCCTCATAAAATCAGTATTGGATCAAACCGGATATCAGAGCAGCGACCCGTTAATAGGAAGTAAATTGGTTTCTACCGACAAACCCTCTTCCGCCAAAATTGTCGATCTGGATGTGTATCAACAGGGCGTATCCACTATATTTGGCCTGGAATTAATGATAGAGTTGCCCGGAGGGTCTTCTGTTAAAGGCATTATGCCTCCTACAGCGCTAAATGACTGTTGGTTCAACTGCGTTTTGCCCAAGAGAAGTTGGAACCCCTCGGATTACACCATGGACAGCTTTGGCGGGGATATGAATGCCGCGGGTTTCTTTCAATCGGTGATTGCGGTGAAAAAAGAGGATTGGAAGGACAAAAGTTCAGCGGTTTTGCAAAATTTAAAAAACCTGACTTATTCTGATTCTGAGGGGTATTTGTTGTCGGTAAAATTTACCCTCGATGGGTACAGAAATGTACCCGAAGATGCGGAGTTCAGAACAGGCAGAATAACCGGTGCAATAGGGCCTTATTTTAAAGGCGAGCCGAAGTTCAACCCGGGAAAGCAATGGCTCTATCCGAGGAAATTCAGTGAGGATCAACCCTGGAACTGGCCCTCTTTTTTCAATTGCCCCTTTTCGGTCGACGAATCCAGAAAAAAACTGGTTATCGATCTCTCCAACAGTATTTGCAGAATGAATGCGGCGGGCCCCCCAGTCGATATAGGAAGGCTTTCAGCCATCATCAGTACGCCAAAAGGTGAAAATATCAATCTGGGAGTGGTTGACTATTCCGAATTTGCCTACGACAACAACGCTCAAATTTGCGAAATACCTGTGACCGAGGATCAAATCTCTGCTCTTTACTCCGGTTTTCTCTACCTCGAAATGTCCAGAGACGACCTTGGAGAAAAGTCTGTTCTGAAAGGCGAAGCCAATGCCATCGACTTTTCAGTAGAAAATCGAACCATCCGGATGGAGGGGAATCCCGGAACTCTGGAAAAGACGAGGGTGTACCTCAGCAAAAACGGGCAACCGGTGATCGGGAAGCAATTGGCCATTCATATAGAGAGTGTTCACGGAAATACGCCCGGAGCAACCGTTCCCCCTTCGAGCCCCGGAAATACCCCACAGGCAGATGGCGCCCTTACGGCCTCTATATCTCCTTCTGACTCCAATGGTTTCGCTGAGGTAAACCTGAAGGTAGTGAAGAACCCGGGAAGAAGGACGGAGGAACTGGACGGACAATTGTATTTCGTCATCGTATACGACCCCAATGAACCCATACCCGACTGGAAAAAAGTGGCTCCACCTCAAAATCACCTCATCAGTTGCCTGGCTTGGTCACAATATCAAATCAATGAAAACCCGGAGTGGGAAGAGATCAGGAGCATGATGGCGCCTTATATGAAATTGTATCCTTTTATGAAAGAGAGAATTGATCTGGCAGATCAACACAGTTTTTCTGTCTATGCCAACAACCCACCGTGGGAGCAGGTCTATTTTACCAAAAGAGTAGGCCCGCTCGGAATAACCAGGGGAGCTATTCCATTTTATATGTCGGTCGACTTCGATGATCCCAGATTTATGCCTTTATCCCGAGATATGTCACCCTCGAGGATAATGACCGTAATGCACTACATCAAAAACCTCCAAAATAGTTAAACCTAACGCCATGAATTTATCCAGCCAACCATTTTTCGTATTTTTTGCGCTTCTGATTTTTTCCTTTTTTATAGGATCTTGTGATTACGGGTCAAACTCTTCCGACGACGAGGTAAATTTATCGGCCGCCTCTGACACCCTCGGTCATCTGCCCTTTACACTCAGTTTTGTGGAGAAAACCTGGGATAGCCCGGTTCAATTGCCCAGATTGCAGTCCTATGCCTATGCAATGGAAGATAGTGGGGAACTGCTGGTCATTGGTGGGCGCAGACAGGGACTTCACACCTTTAAAAGCGAGGGTGAAAACTTCATCAGAGACAGTTCCAATAACTTTATTTTTGTCATCGACTTCGATTCAGGTGATCAGTGGAAGTTCGATGTCAATCAATTGAAAGGTGAATTGTCCGCCCCCTTGCAGGCTACCAATCAGCAATTTCATTACGACAGGGAATCCGGTACTCTTTACCTGGTGGGAGGTTATGGCTGGAAAGCGGATAAGAGCAATATGAAAACTTTCTCTACGATGATATGGGTGGATGTAGAAGACTTAATACAGGCTGTGAAGAATGGATCCTCACCCGATGAAGTTCAGAAACTTTTTAGTTGGTTTCAAGATGAGCGAATGGCAGTAACAGGAGGAGAGCTCTTAAAAAAGGACAATGCTTTTTATCTGATAATGGGACAGGTATTTCACGGGCAATACAGAGCTTTTGGAGGGGAAGATTTCACTCAGAAGTACACCGAGGAAATCAAAGTCTTCACCCTCAATCCCAATACGCCGGGAATACTGAGTTACGGAGCCACTACCAATACCGAACAAGACCGACCCTTTCACAGAAGAGACCTGAATATTATTGAGGATGTTGATCCCGCCTCCGGGGAGGAAAGAATTGCGGTTCTTGGGGGGGTGTTTCCCCCCGGAATTATCGGAGCCTACACTTATCCCATTTACATCAAAGGGCCACAGGATTACACCCTCGACAGGAATGTCAATCAGAAATTCTCGCAGTACGAATGCCCGGTCATATCTGTTTACGACAGCAACGCGGATAGTGCAGCGGTTTACCACACCTTTTTTGGTGGAATCAGCCATTACTATTATTTTCAAACCGATTCTCAAAAACTGATTTATGATTTGGCAACCGAACAGGGCCGAAATGACGGACTTCCATTTAATGGGGACATCACGACTCTTCAATTGAATGCCGATGGTAGCTCGAGCCAGTTTATATTCCCGACTCCCATTCCCGGCAATCGTTTGTTGGGTACGAGTACGCACTTTATTCCCCATCCGGAAATATTTGGAAGTGGAGTGGCAATGGACAATGGAGTCATTGACCTTTCAGAAATAGAAAGCGGTAAAAAAGTGCTGATTGGTTACATCTATGGGGGAATAGAGGCAGAAGCACCTCTTCCGAAAGTTCCAAACACCGGAACTTTTGTTTCTAACTCCGTCTTTGAGGTCTATATTTCCCGAGAAATCTACGAAGTGATTTCCGCCTCTCAGGCCAAAGAAAGCACCAAAGACATTTCCGGACTGGATTATCTGAGAGGTAGGTAATCCCGGAGTTGGCTCAGTTTTGTTTACTCGAATTCGATGATTCTAATTCGCATGAAAGTTTATCAATCACTGTATTGTAAATAGTGAAAAGCAAAAACTGAGTTGTGCGTTGTGATGATAATTAAACTCAGGTTATTGGGTTTGTCCGTCCTCCCCCGGTGGAATTACTTCTACTTCAGCTCCGGTAGTTCTACTGTGGATACTGTGATCATACATGGCTTCTACCACTACCGGTGGAAGGAATGTTTGGCCGACATAGGCGGCGTTGAGTACCACGTGGAAAGTTTTTTGTTCCCCGGCTTTTAAGTCAAAATAGGTATACACTCTGTCGTCCCGGATATCTTGATAGTTGGCTGTCGAAGATTGCGCAAAACTCATTTCCCCTCCTATGCGTTCATTGTGAATTTCCCAGGAAGAGGGAAAAGTGCGGTTGAGTGCTAGCTCCTTGAAATCGCCTCTGTTTCCCGGATTATAGATTTTCGCCTCGGCAATAAAATCCGAGCCCTGAACCAGTCTTGAAGGGTCAATCTCCCTGCCCTCCATATTGAGGTAGCGCACCTGGAGCCGGATATTGCTTTCCTTTTTTTCTCCTTTGTCTCTCAGAGGTTGCCCCCTGGTTGAAAATTGAATAAAAAGCATTTGGTTGCTTTTCCCGTTGATTTTTATTTTTGACTTTTTCCCTGCTTCCGGTATCCATTGGTACTGCCAGACCGCTCGATCAGTCCGAACTTCTTCGATGTGCGAGTCGTCGATGAAAACCACAAACTCCATGTTGCCGTCACCCCCGCTTATTTCTGAGAATTTTGCCATGGCCAATAAGGCGTAGGCGGTTGTTTGTGTACTCATCCATCGGCTGCTGCTTAGCTCTTGAGAAATTTCGGTGGCCAGTAAAGCCGCATCGCTCAGTCGATTCAATAGAATAAGGACTTCCAGAATCATGGCTTTGTCGCGCAACTCCGTTCCGAATGTTCCCGAAAGTTCTGTATAAGGCGTTACTTCCAGCGGTGCTCCCTCCACCAGTTCTTTGGCTGCTTGCTCTCTTCCAATGAGTTGATATGCGCCGGCCAGTCGCCACCTGGAACTGTTGGAGAGGTCGCTCCTGGCTCTTAGCCGATTCATGGCACCCAATTCAGCTTCACCCGTCAGGGCCAGCAGGTACAGCCGATATGCCTGTGTAAGTTGATCGGCCGAATTATCAATGGAGGCTGTTCTCACCCGGTTTTTCACATGGGAAGTCCAGTTGTTGAAAAAGCTTGAGGGTACCTGGTACCCGCGTTGGTTGGCTTCAATCATAAAATGGCCGGCATAGGCAGTGGCCCAGTCGTGGGCCTCCCGATTGCCCTGCCAAAAGGCGATTCCGCCATTGGATAGCTGAAGATTCCTCACTCTGTTAATGGCAAATTGCACCCGCTCCTGAATATCCGAGGCCTGTTTGGCATTCAGTCGAATTAAATCGCTGAGGTATAACTGAGGAAATGCGGCAGAGACGACTTGCTCCAGGCATCCGTGGGGATAGCCGATGAGGTATTGGAGCCGGTCGGACAGATTCAGGGGAGGGGTGGATGAGACTTCAATGGTGGCATGGTTGCTGCCTTCCATTCCGGGAGGAATAAAGTCCAGAGACCAACTCTGCCCTGCTTGCAGTGCAGCAGATTCTACATTTGAAATATAGGGATTGGGATTGCGGACATCGATTTCGATGCGGTCAGTCGCCCTTTCTCGGCCACTCGTCGCCACTATCTGAGTTTCTCCCACCCCTGTTTTTTCTGAAGTCCTCACCTGAAAGTAGACCACTTTTTCACCGATTCTATCAAATTCAACCTTTTTTACCGACTCACCAACCACACTCAAGTATTCATTGGCGGTGAGTTCTACCTCCACCGTTCTGATGTTTTCTTCCATGGCAAAAATGGTTACGGGCAATAGGACGGACTCATCGGGGCCCAATACTCTCGGCAAATTGGACAAGACCATAAGTGGTTTTTTGACGGGAACATCCTTTTCCGCAGAACCATAGGCTCGGGAATTCGTCGCCACGGCCATTACGCGTACCGATCCCACGTAATTGGGCATGGTGAATTCCAACACCTGCCTTTCACTTCTCGCCAGCTCAAAGGGTCCAAAAAACTTTACCACGGGCTCAAACCGATTGGCTTTGTCGGAATCCTGAGCTTTTAATTCCAAATCACCACCCACTGCGAGCAGCCGTCCCCAATCTCCGATGCGGGCTCCAGCCACCTGATCGTAAATGTCCCAGGTTCTCACACCCAAAGCCTCCCGGGCATAAAAGTGATTCCAGGGATCGGGAGTAGCAAAGCCCGTGATGTTCAACAGCCCCTCATCCACAATGGCCAGGGTATAAGCCATCGGTTTACCACTTTTTTCAGAAATGGTAATTTTTGCCGTTTCCTCCGGCTGGAAGTGGCCTGAAGTTGAAATCTGCGGATGCAGCAGGGTGTTGGGGTCTTTAATTTTTAAAGGTATTAGACCGTACATTCTGATGGGTCGATCATTCAGCGTTTGCTCGTGGGTTTGTATCAGCTGAACGTTTACATAGACATTGGGAGCCCAGTCTTTTTTTGCTTTTAGGGTAAACTCAGTCTTTTCGCTTTGGGTTTTTACAGAGTGGGTCTCGAGAACGGAAGTGCCATTTTCCACGGTTATTAATGCACGGCTGTTTTCCGAAGAGGGAAAGGTCAGGTGAATATCTTCCCCCGGTTGATACTCCTCTTTTTCAATAAAAAAGTTGAGCATAGAGGCTCCCGCTTCATCTCCCCTGTCATTCCTGCTTGCCCAACCCGGCCAATCGATATAGATTATTTCTCCGGTGCAGTGGTTACCATCTGTATCGCATACGCGAAGCAGATACCTGCCCCAGTCAGGCTGTGGGACATGCAGGGTCCAATTGCCGGTCCCATCCTCCAAACGGACTTTTTCCGCGCTCAGGTGGTTGTGATAAATATTGGAGCTGAAGGAGGATATACGGCTGCTGGAGTGGTCCCACCACCACTTCCACTCAAGTTTGTACAAACTGACTTCCACTTCTGTCCCGGCTTGTTTTTCCCCATTTCGATCCAGGGCTACCAGATCAACCCGGTGATCTCTGTCGTTGGTCAATATGCCGTAACGGCCGTCGCCATCAGGGGTGCGCAAACCGAGGTAGGTGTCGAAGGGATGGAAAACGGTGCTATGTCGTTCGGTACTGAAATTTCCACCGGCTTCAAAAACTCTGGTGGAAAAATTGGCATTCAACATTCCGGGTACCTCCGTTCCCACCTGGATGGAGGGGGAAAAGGTGGCCTTTCCTTCAGCGTCCAATCTGCCGTCAAAAATCAGGTGTCGGTCAGAATCAAATTGTTGAGAGGGATCGTCAAATGAGTATCCCGGAAATTTTGAAAAGAAAGTTTGTGCAGCCGATAGGTTTACAAACACATCGGCTTTTAAATTGGAGGCCGGAGCTCCGTGCAACCAGGTGGAAGTCAGTGTAGCTCCACGGGCCAATATCTCTCTGTCCAACTGATCGCCAGCGAATTCCAGTTCAGCTCTCAATCGATTGGGCATAATGGTTTCAATGCGGA
>SKYC01000256.1 GCA_007128085.1 Saprospiraceae bacterium
GATGAAAAGCACCCCTCCGCTACGAACCATACGGATTAAAAGAAGCGAGTTTTAAAGCCGACATAGCAAGACCTTCAACAGTGGACCGAAAATTATCAAGAGCCGTGATTTTTTGTTTCTTTTGTATCTAGACAAAAGAAAGAGGAAAAAAGATAAAGGAGGTTTTTTAACTCCCCCTTATTGGTGTTTGGCCCGGAATATCCTAAAGTCTTCAAGGATATTTCGGGCCAGTTTGTAGTTTTGTGGGTTTCAAACAGAATAGAATATGAACTCTGAATCGTGGTATTACGAGGCCATCTTTGTGGGTGGGGGTGCAGCCTCCTTTTTTGCTGCTATCCGATTGGCGGAATTGGTGCCCGGAATTCAATGTGTAATCCTGGAAAAGGGAAAAACCGTTCTGAATAAAGTCCGCATTTCGGGGGGTGGACGCTGCAATGTGACCAACACCATCACCGATCCCCGCCAATTGAGTGAAAATTATCCGCGGGGGCAAAAAAGCTTAATCGGACCTTTTCATCGATTCAGTTCCCGGGATACTGTGGAATGGTTTACAAGCAAAGGTGTCGAAATGAAAACAGAGTCGGACGGCAGAATTTTTCCCGTTTCCGATAATTCTCAAAGTATTATAGATTGTCTGATGAGGGAGGTGAAAAAATACGGCATTGCAGTGAAAACGGGTGAAAATGTAAAGAAAATCCGGCGTTTGGATGACAATTCCTGGGACCTTCAGGCAAGTGGAAACCACTACCGCTGTAAACAGCTGTTTCTGGGGAGTGGAAGCAGTCCGGCCATGTGGGCAGTGCTCAGCGAACTTGGATTGCCCGTAGTGAAACCCCATCCCTCTCTTTTTACATTTAATATTCGCGATCCCAGAATAAAAGGACTTCAGGGGATTTCACTGCCGGAGGTTGAATTGGAGATTAGCGGAACCCCGTTGAAGAGCACAGGACCTTTACTGATCACTCATTGGGGGTTGAGTGGACCGGCCATTCTCAAGCTCTCCGCCTGGGGGGCTCGACAACTGGCTGAAATGAATTACCGCTTTGAACTGGTGGTAAAATGGGTGAATGTAGAAACGGCCTTAAAATTAATTGAAGACTCCAGAAACATACATCCCTCGGAAAAGGTCGGCAAAAAACCGTTTGCCGTATTTCCAGTCAGACTCTGGAAAAGCATAGTGGATTACCTCGAAATTTCAGAGGAGACCCGATGGGCCGATCTGAGAAAAAAGCAAATGAATGCACTTGTCGAACAACTCACCAACTGCAAATTAAGGGTCAATGGTAAAAGTACCTTTAAAGAGGAATTTGTAACCGCCGGCGGGGTAAACCTGAAAGCAGTGGATCTTCGGGAGTTCCGAAGTAAGGACTTTCCCAATCTGTTTCTCGCAGGTGAGGTATTAAATATTGACGCCATTACGGGCGGTTTTAATTTTCAGGCGGCCTGGACCGGTGGATGGATAGCGGGAAGCAGTATGTCAAAAGCTCATGGATCGGGATAGCTGAAATGAGAGTTGAAGTAAATGCCCACAAAAAACTGGTCGAAATTTAACCTGCCCTCGGTTCTCAGTCGGTTCCTCCTGGAGTACACACCCGGCCGATCGTGTAATTTAAATGAGTGGGCAGCATAAATGCCTACCGAATAGTTGGTAAAATACCTGTTGGCATAAAAGGGGTCGTATATCTTATAGCCCACCCTCAGTCCGAGATACCCCAAACCCTGATTGAACCTCAGATCTAAATCCCGATCCTCCAAATGACGATGGATGTCGATTAAGTATTCTTTGTTGCTGTTTAAGAGCCGGTACCTGTGCCACCTTACGCCTACTTTTGGGATGACGTATATACTCTCACCGTCGATTATCTTGTACCCCAAATCGAGCGAACTGAATATCGTCCCGACACTTAAATGTAGAGTATCTAAATCGGTGTTGTACTGTTTCATAAACCCCAACTGAAGGGAAATTTGCCATTGATTGTAGGTGATGCCGCCCTCCAATCCGAAATTGAATGCAGACTGATCCAATAACTTTCGGTTGTCCAAACCGACGATATTTTGGAATGAACGGAAAAACACCGGATTGACATCTATTAAAAGACCGTAGTGGAGATCATTCGTTCGTTGTTCTTTTTCTTCTGATGACCCTTCCGGAACTCCCAGGGTAATCGGGGGTATGCTGTCTCTCGATTCGGTATCCACAAGTAATTCAAAGGCCTCTGTGCGCGGAGTTTGGAGAATTAGAAAAAACAGAATACATACAAGAAGTTTCATGGGAGCCTATTTTTTTTGCAATATACAAAAGGGCACTTGGTTTTTATTAGTTTATCCTAAAAGTTTTTTTAGGTGTCACCTAATATTTGTTTTTACAGGAGACATATTTCGAGATTCGATCGCGCTTATATCAATGACCTTGGGGATCAAAATGTTCCTTTAACTGCTTTTCGAAATGGGTCCATTCCCTCTGAAAATCGAGATCGGGATGACTTTTCCGGAGTTTTTCAATTTTCTCCAACTGTTTATTTATAAAAGCCCGGTGATCGGGTGTTCCCGGATGGAGAATTCTGTGATCCATGGCTCGAAGAATGCCTTCAAGTTGACTGCAAAACTCCCCGGCCTCTTCGCTCAGAGTTGCGGTGGCAAATTTTGAAAGTACGTAATCGATGGCCTGATCGCTGGGATGAAGGAGGTCTTCCTTGTAAAATCGGTAATCGCGGAGCTCGTCCATAACAATTTCATAGGAAGGGAAGTAAAAAACGGAGTCGGGCATGGATGTCTGTAGATAATGAACCGCCAGAAGAAGGGCTGACTTGCTTCGGTTATTGGCTACCAGTCCATCGCGAATATGACGGACAGGGCTGACGGTAAAAATAATTTTCAACGCAGGCCGGATTTTCAGCAATCGGGTCAGTGCGGTGGACAACTCCTGATGAATTTTGGATGGACTCAACCATTCCCGGCTGAAATTATTTGAGGGCAATTTATGGCAATTGGAGACAAAGTTGCCCCCGTTTTTTTCTCTAAATACAAAAGAGGTACCCAGGGTCAGTATGAGAAAGTCAGAAGAAGCTAAATGTTCGGAGGCCATTTGAAGACTTTCGTTCATCTGATTCAGTGCGGCTTTTTTACTTCTGTTTGAAAACTTTCCGTGAAATTGGAAATGATGCCACAGCCCCTGGTGAAAGAACAACTTCTTTTCATCAATCGATTTTTTATCGCAGAGGTCATGGATGAGTTCTGCAATAGAAAAGGGATTGTAAACAATGCCGGTGGGATTGGAAATAAGCGAGAATTTTCTCTTCTTCAAAAAAGCACTCAGATGCTCTGAAAAACAGGATCCAATGGCAGTTATTTTGCTGTCGAAATTTATCTTCACAGTTAAAGGCTCCGGATCTACACTGGTTTTCCACTTCAAAACAGACAGAATTTTTTTTAAAGATAAGCAGGTTTTCATTTTTTTATAAATCTCACCTCATTTATTCACGAGGACTACCTTTACAGGGTTACTGTGGATATAGGGTTGTCAAGGCTATTTTACAGATGGAAAAATCCATGTGGAAAATTTTACTCTACTCCGAATGACTGCAAAAATTTATTATGACGCCCTTGAAGAGATCACTTTTTTACCCTTATCTTTGGCCAGACCATGAGTCGAATTTGGTTTAATTCAACAAATAATTAAAAAATGAGAGCTTTTTATTTAATGCTTTGGATACCAGTGGCTGTATTATTTGTGAGTAGTCTTGAAGCCCAGAGGCACGATTCACTGGCGACTGTAATTGTTGAAGTGGAGATCGACTCGGAAGCGCCTTCTATTGAATTGATCTGGGAAGATTGGTTTGAGGCATCCTCATACCAGGTGGCGAAGAGAGAAAATTACTCCGGCAATTTTTCTGTTTTGGCAACGCTTCCCGGAGAAATCACGCACTATCGGGATTCCATGATAGAAAAGGGAAAAGTTTACGAGTACAGGTTGAGGAGAACTACTGATGAAGGTGTGGGAACCGGTTTCATAGCCGCCGGAATGGATGTAGCTCCGAGGCATTACCGGGGCAGGCTTCTCATATTGATCCCGGAATCTCTGGCCGAGGAAATAAGGCCGGATCTGGTGGAGTATTCCCTGGAGGTAACAAAATCGGGATGGAGTGTTGATATCCTGGAAGTGAGTGAATCCGATGGAGTGGAGGAAGTGAAACAGGCGATTGTCAATCACTATGGATTCCACACCGACTTGAGATCGGTGTTGCTGTTGGGAAATATCCCTGTTCCCTACAGTGGCGACATGGCTCCGGATGGGCATGTACCCGACCACCGTGGCGCCTGGCCGGCAGATACTTATTACGGAGACATGACGGGAAACTGGACGGATGTTAGTGTGAACATTGCGGTAGCTGACCGGCCTGAAAATCACAATCTGCCGGGAGACGGGAAATTCGATCAAAACTTCATTCCCTCTTCACTGGAACTGGAAGTCGGACGGGTCGACTTGTCGCGATTGCCCGCTTTTGGGGCTTCGGAGGCCGAGTTGACACAGCAGTACCTCAGAAAAAACATCTCTTATCGGAGAGGCGAAATTCCCACACAGATGCGTGGGATCGTTCAAAACAACTTTGGTAGTTTTCAAGAGGGCTTCGGGCAAAGTGGTTTAAAAAACTTTGGCAATCTGTTGGGCCCCGATGCAGTGCAATACGGAAATTATCGCTCCGCTCTGAACGATCAACCCTGGATGTGGTCCTACGGATGTGGTGCGGGCACCTATACCAGTGCAGGTGGTATTATCAATACGCAGCAGCTCGCGTCCGATTCCCTTCAAACGATTTTCACCATGTTGTTCGGTAGTTATTTCGGAGACTGGGACAATTCCAACAATCTGCTCAGGGGTGCCTTGGCCTCGGGGACAGTATTGACCAATGTATGGGCGGGAAGACCTGTTTTTATTTTCCACCCCATGGGCATGGGTGAAAGTGTCGGTTTTAGTGTAAGAAAGACCCAAAATGCCATTCCCGGTGAATACTTCATCAACTTTGCGCGTGCGACTTACATAACATTGATGGGAGATCCGACCTTGAATATGTACCCTATGGGAGCAGATGCCGATTTGGTTTTGAGTGAAAAAGAGGATTGTATAGAATTGAGCTGGGACTACGATGGGGACGAATTTCGCCCTTTTTATCTGTACAAAAAAAGCAGTGGGAGTCAGGAGTATACATTGATAAATGAGGAACCGATTACAGAAAAATCCTATTGTGACCCTTGTCTTAAGGCCGACTCCGTATATCATTATATGATTCGGGAAGTGAGGTTGGTAGAATCGAGTGGTGGCAGCTTTTACCATCTGGCTCAGGGGTCGGTGGACACCATTTTGAGCTCAATCGACCATAGCCCCTATGCTGATTTTTTGGTAGAGATCGAAGAGGGTACCGTGTACTTTGAAAATTTGTCGGAGAAAGCAGATCAATTTCACTGGGACTTTGGCGATGGTAGTCTATCTACGGAAGAATCACCCATCCACAGCTACCAGGAGTCCGGAACTTTTACCGTTTCCCTCATTGCTGCCAACGAGTGTTTTTCCGACACGCTCGAGATGGAATTGAGTGTTGTCATCTCTTCGGTTGATGAATCGTCCTCTTTTAATTTTTCGGTTTATCCCAACCCCTTTAAAAGTAAAATCACACTTGAATGGGGGATTGACCGGGAAATTAAAGAAGTCGTACTTTCGGATGTCCTCGGCAGAAAAATACTTCACCTATTTCCGGAAACGAGGCAAAGGCAATTTGAGGTAGAAGTTCCCGCGGAGCTTTCACCGGGCATTTATTTTCTGAATGTAAAAACCGGGCAGGGCAGTGGGGTGCAAACGTTAATCAAAGGCAGTTTTCCCTAAAAATCAGGTTGTGTATAAGCCAGGAGAGTAAAAATTCAGCGCCTGATTTTGATATAGAAAATGCCCAATTTATTGATTGAGGGAAAAATAAATCAATTTTTTTTCCCGGGTCAACCAACGTTTTTGGCTTTCCGGGAGTCTATTGTTTGCGGATGAGATAAGAGGGTTGAAGCCGACACATAGGATGTTTTATTGTATTGTTGAATTTTAAATATGTTAAAGCGGGGCCGATTATCTCATTTTTTTAAAAAATTATATATACCTTTATCGGTCTAATTCATTAAAAGAAATTTTTTGGAAAACTATGAAAAAATTTTACTACGTATTGGCGATGTTGTTTCTCTTTACCGGTAATTTCGGTGAAGTGAAGGCTCAGGATATTCATTTTTCTCAGTTTTATATGTCTCCCCTGAATTTAAATCCTGCGATGACAGGGGTGATGCATTGCAACCATAGATTTGTGGTCAACTACCGAAATCAGTGGTCCAGTGTAATGAAAAACAATTCTTTCTCCACCTACTCATTGAGTTATGACCACAGGATTCCTGTAGGCAGAGACGACTACTTTGGAGTGGGTGCTTCTCTTTGGGGAGATCGCGCTGGTGAATCCAATTTCAGTACAACTCAGGGAAGACTGTCCGGCTCATTCAGTAAATATATGGGTGGCGACAGAAATCAGTCCAGTTACCTGGTTGCCGGCGCTGATTTTGGCGTGGCACAAAGGGGAATTGATTTGAGCAGATTGCAGTGGGGTACCCAGCACGACGGAGCCGGAGGATGGGATGAAAATGCTCCTTCCGGTGAGGAATTTGACAGAGACAATTTCTTTTTCGGCGATGTCAGCCTCGGTTTGATGTGGTTTACCACCTGGAACGACGGGCGCAGCTTGTATTTGGGCGCTGCCGCACACCATGTGAACAGGCCCAATCAATCCTTTTTCGGCGACACCGACATAGAGCTGTATACAAAATACACCCTTCACGGTGGTGGAGAGGTGCCCATGGGACACAATTTCGCACTTGTACCCAATGCTGTCGCGATGTTTCAAGGACCTTCATTTCAGTTGAACAGTGGTGTAAGTGCCCGTTTTGACCTGGGATCCAGAATGGACCGTCAATCTTTCCAGATTGGAGCATGGGTGAGGATAGTGAATAACTACAACTGGGGAATCAATACCACTGTTGAACCGGCCGTTGTTGAAGAAGACGTAAAATTGGGAGCCGATGCTTTCATTCTTACTTCGAGATTTGACTTCGAGTACTTTGGACTTGGATTCAGTTACGACATCAATGTGAGTGACTTGAGACGAGCTACCAATGGAAACGGTGCCTTTGAGTTTTCTTTTATCTACTACATCTGTGGACAAGAAGTGAGGGGTGTGTACTGCCCCAGATGGTAATTGGATCGGAGGAGACATTGACAGATCGTCTATTTGACACCCTGTTTTTTGGGTATGAAAAAATATTCTGATCCGGGGAGTATTAAAACGAAAAAAATACAAAAGCCTGTAGGAGCTGGATTTGCTCTTGCAGGTTTTTTTATTGGGTCTTTTCCGGAAAGAATCGGTCATATTTGATTGCAAAACCTACAAAGTTTTTTTTGCCTAAAATACCGTAAATTTGTAGCCGTTTTAATGCCAATAACTTTTTACTTTTTCAATTGAGTTTTATGAAGTTCCGGATTGCAAGTGTTTCGCATTCAAACTTTAATTGGATATTTCTGTTTTACCTTTTCGACCAAGACCAATAGATGAGATTCTTTTATATATTGATTGTATTCGTATTTTTTTCACTGAATGAACTCAGCGCACAGTGGGGATTTGACATTGAGTCCGGCCTGGTCTTTCAGTCTTATAACGATGTCAGAATACCCAATGAGACGGGCACTTTTTTCAGCTTCACCGATGACTTTCAAAGTGGTGGAAGCGTCATTCCCATAAGGCTTAGGGTCAATTATTCTATTGGGGACATGAATCATTTTTCATTTTTATTTGCTCCATTGAATATCGACTATCAGGGGGAGCCGCCCTTTGATATTCAATTTCAGCAAACCCTTTTTGAGGCTGGAAAACCGATTTTTGGTTTTTATAAATTCAATAGCTACCGCCTGACTTACAGAAGAGACCTGATTCGTTCTGAAAACTGGAGTCTTGGACTCGGCCTTACTGCAAAAGTAAGAGATGCCCTCATCAGGCTGACAACGGGCTGCGTCCGAGACAGAAAATCA
>SKYC01000131.1 GCA_007128085.1 Saprospiraceae bacterium
AAACAGATGACTATTGCTTTGATCGGTGCAACCGGATTGGATGGCTCCACTTTTATTAAGGTTCTTGAGGAGCGAAACTTACCCATTTCAGATTTTATACCCGTCGCCTCCAGTCGATCCCTGGGAAAGGAAATCGAACTCAAGGGCCAAAAGTATAAAATCAAAACCATCGAAGATTGTCTGGAAGCAAAACCGGATATCGCTTTTTTTTCTGCCGGATCGGAATTGTCGCTCCAATGGGCTCCGAAATTTGCAGAAGTGGGAACAACCGTCATTGACAATTCTTCTGCCTGGAGAATGGACAGCGACAAAAAACTCATTGTTCCCGAAGTAAACGGCTCTCAATTGGGTGCCGACGATAAAATTATCGCCAACCCCAATTGCTCAACCATTCAAATGGTCGTAGCCATCGCTCCCATCCACCGCCAATACGGTGTTAAACGCCTGGTCATTTCCACTTATCAATCGGTTTCGGGTACGGGTCAAAAAGGTCTGGATACGCTGATGCAAGAGCGAGAGGGAAATCCCCCCTCCGGCGTTTACCCCCACCCCATTGATTTAAATTGCTTACCCCATTGTGGACCCTTTTCAGAAGACGGACAAACTGAAGAGGAGCGCAAACTCATCAATGAAACACACAAAATACTCGATCCAAATATCGGAATCAGTGCAACAGCGGTGAGGGTACCCGTAATCGGTGGTCATTCCGAATCTGTAAATATGGAATTGGAAAAAACCTTCCAACTGGAAGATATAAAGGCTTTATTGAGAAATGCCGCTGGAGTCCAACTGGTAGATGAACCCACGAAATCACAATACCCCATGCCTATCGATGCATTGGGTAAAAACGAGGTTTTGGTAGGGAGACTGAGACGGGATACATCTCTCAAAAATGGCTTGAATATATGGGTGGTGGCCGATAACCTGAGAAAAGGTGCAGCTACCAATGCCGTTCAAATAGGTGAACTCATCCTCTCGAAATTTCAGTAGCTCCCGGTTTATATAATTCCTTCCTTTGCATAGAAGTATTTCGAATCCAATATAGAATTGTACGTATATTTGCTCTGATCACTGGCTCAGCTGAAGTTTTTTGCCTTTAGAAAAAATTTAAACAGATGAAAATTTTTCTTTTCATTGTATTGGTAATGCACGGTATCATTCACCTTGTGGGGTTCATAAAGGCATTTGACCTGATTGAACTCAGCCACCTGACCAAAACCATCTCTAAACCCCTCGGAGTGCTGTGGTTGCTGACCTCCATACTGTTTTTTATTTGCATGTTTGCCCTTTGGATGAATTACCCATGGTGGTGGATGTTGACATTGGTAACCGTCATACTTTCTCAGGTAATTATTGTTTTTGACTGGAACGAAGCGAGTTTTGGAACCATCGCCAACGTCATCATTTTTTCCGGTGCTCTCGTGGGCTTTGGGCAGTGGAGCTTTGACAGGGAAACCGATCATCTAGTCAGAGGGTTGATCGAACAAACCCAACCCAATGAAGAACTTCAGGCTGTAGAGACGCTCCCTGAACCTGTGAAAAAATGGCTGACAAATTCCTTGGACATGAATGCCATACCCGGACGAACAGTGGTTTTGAAGCAAGCCGGAAAACTGAGGACTTCCCCGGAGGGTAGGTGGATGGATTTCAATGCAGTGCAATGGACCAACCCCCATCAACCGGGCTATGTTTGGAGGGCGGGAGTAGATGCCTTTCCGGGCATTCACCTCAGTGGACTTGACAGCTACCTCGATGGCAATGGTCAAATGAAAATTTCCCTGATGTCCCTTTATCCCGTAGTAAATGCAACTGATCAAGACATCGATCGGGGCAGTCTAATTAGATACCTGGCCGAAATAGCCTGGGTGCCCGCTGCCGCTCGACAATCTTTCATCCATTGGGAGCCCATAGATGATTTCTCTGCCCGGGCTACCATCCATTGGGGAAATATGACCGAATCGGCCACCTTTATTTTTAATGAAAACGGCGATATCCGAGAAGTCAGAGCCATGAGGCCCTACCAAACCTCAGGGGGTACGAGCCTCGAGGAGTGGATTATAGAAGTAAGTCCGGGCGCTTACCGCTCTTTTCAAGGTGTCCGTGTTCCCTACTCTGTAGAGGTCATCTGGAATCTCGATGAGGGGAAGTTTAAGTGGATGAAAGGGGAGCTGGTGGACATGTATTTCACAAATTAAATCGATCCAATAACGCAAGATTTCCCAAAAAAACAAGAGCTTCGATTTAAATTTTTGCCGGGTATGGTCCGCTTAGGAAAACCGATTGGAGCCTCAGCTGTTCCCCTTTTATAAACATGTATTATGACCCAACACCTCAATTTTAAAAGTTTTGGATCCGGAGATACGATTATTATTATGCACGGTCTGCTCGGTATGCTGGACAACTGGCAGAGTTTTGCAAAAAAAATTTCGGAGCGCTACCGGGTACTGACCCTCGACCTCAGAAATCACGGGAAGTCGTTTCACGCGAATCAGATGACCTACGAACTGATGTCCGAAGACCTCAATCGTTTTTTAATCCATCGGGAGATAGATCGGGCGCACATCATGGGTCACTCCATGGGTGGTAAAGTGGCCATGCAGTTTGCTCTTCAATATCCGGAAAAAACCGAAAAACTCATTGTCGCCGACATTGCTCCCCGCGCTTATCCGGGAGGCCATGAAACCATCTTTGAAGCCCTGCTGACCGCCAATCCCGAAAATGCGGAAAAGCGATCTGATATTGAAAAGCACCTTCTTAAGTTCATTCCCGACAAAAGCATTGTCCTCTTTTTAATGAAAAACCTCTCCAGATCCAAAGACGGGGGGTTCAGGTGGAAAGCCAATATAGGTGCCCTGGCCGACAATTATCCCCACATACTGGCCGCCATAGAAAGCGACCGATCTTTCAAGGGAAAAAGTCTTTTTTTAAAGGGCGGAAAATCCCACTATATCGATGAAAAAAGCACAGGGGAAATGGAAAAACTCTTTCCGGAGAATCGATTGGTAGAAATTCCCGGTGCGGGTCATTGGATCCACGCAGAGTCTCCTGCTGAAACCCTCAGAGCCACTGTGGAGTTTTTGGGAAATAACTAAGTGGGCAGCTACGGGAATCTGCAAAATGGAAGTTAGGGTCCGGTAAATACAATAGAGCCGCTCGTGCTGTAGTTTTATCTTTGCTAATAAAATCAAGCGTATATATGAAGTACAAATTTGGAATCGGATTAATGGTCCTTGGTCTTGCAATGCTCTTTTTCTCGTTTAGTAAACAGATGTCGGGCTATTTTGAGTTGACAAAAAATCTCGAAATATTCAGCAATGTCTACAAAGAAGTCAATGCCAATTACGTGGAAGACCTCGATCACTCTCATCTGATGAAAATCGGCATAGATGCCATGCTCGGTAGTTTGGATCCCTATACCGTTTTTATTTCTGAAAATCAAGTGGAGCGTTCCAGATATATGGCCGAGGGGCGATACGACGGAGTGGGCATGGAAATTGAGGAAATGGATGAAAAAATAGTAGTTACTTTCGTCTACAGTGGTTTTGGTGCCCACGATGCGGGAATTATGGCCGGAGACATCATTGAAAAAATTGAAGGTCGCTCTTTGTTTGGCTTTGATAAAGAAGATGTCATGGTGTTTATGCGCGGAGCTTCCGGAACGAAACTGAATATGGATATATACCGACCGCTAGAAGAAAAAAAGTTTCAGGTGGAGGTAGAGAGACAGGACGTCAGCGTACCCAATGTACCCTATGCCGGTATGGTTGACGATGGAATAGGTTATGTGGCACTGAGTGTATTTACACCCAGATCAGCCGCCAACATTTTATCAAAAATTCAGGAGTTTCAAAGAGAAGGAGAGTTGAATGGCATCATATTGGATCTCAGGGACAACGGAGGAGGCCTGCTCTCAGAGGCCATAAACGTATCCAACTTATTCCTACCTGAAAATACACTGGTTGTGTCGACCAAGGGAAAAGTAGAGGAGTGGAACCGCAATTTCAACACCCGCGGATCGGCTTTTGACACTGACTTACCCGTTGTTGTGTTGATCAATGAAAAGTCTGCATCGGCTTCAGAAATAGTATCCGGGGTGTTGCAGGATTACGATCGCGGCGTATTGATAGGCCAACGCACCTATGGAAAAGGTCTTGTACAAAATGTGCGGCCACTGAGTTACAACACACAAATGAGAGTGACGACCTCAGAATACTTCATTCCCAGTGGCCGGGGCATTCAAAATGTAAAATACGAAGACGGGCAACCCGTATCGATTCCGGACTCTTTGAGAGCTGTTTTTCAAACCAAAAACGGGAGAACTGTCCTCGATGGCGGTGGGGTAGCTCCCGATATTGAAATTGAGGAACTTCCCGTTCCCGAAGTAATTACTGCTTTAGAAGACCAGCATCTCATATTTAAATACGCCTCTCTGTTTCGATCCTTGAACGACTCCATAGCTCCTCCGGGAGAATTCAATTTCGATGACTACGATCACTTTACAGATTTTGTCAAAAACAGTGGTTTTGAATTCGAACTGGAAGCGGAAAAAATACTGGAAGACCTGGTGCAAAGCTCTGAAACAGGCCTTTATAGTAATGAGGTTGAACCCCAAATCAAGCGAATTAAAAAGTCCATAGAACAAAAGAAAGCCACTGCACTCAAGGATCACCAGCATGCAATTGTAAGACTCCTTGAAGAGGAAATTGTATCCAGGTATTACTATCAGGAAGGCAAAACCAAACAAAACCTCCTGAGGGGAACTGAAGTTCAGGAAGCCATTCAACTTTTGAATAACCCCGATCGCTACCACAATATACTCGCAGGAAAATGACCCTAAAAGAAGATCACAAAAAGGTGAACTCTACCACTCCTATTATTCTGGCCATCGAAACAGCCGGCTTGGCCTGCTCAGTATGTTTGGCCCGCGGAGAAAATCCTATCGGCCAAAAAATCGAGTCCACCGCCTATCAACACAGCAAAATACTCGCTCCCTTTGTCAAGGAATTGCTCGATGAACACCAATTGCAAGTGGGAGATTTGGGCGGACTCATCATCAATAAAGGACCGGGAAGTTACACCGGACTGCGCGTGGGGTTTGCCTTTGCCAAATCACTGGCCTTTAGTTGTGGAATTCCGATGGTCGGTATCAGTGGCCTTGAAGCACTTGCCTGGCAGGCCGCAAAAAATAAAAAATTTGATCTCTGCATTCCCATGCTAGATGCGCGAAGAATGGAAGTATATATGGCCGTTTACAACCATCAATTGGAAGCACTGGAAGATCCCCGTCCGCTTGTACTGGACGAAAGCTTTTTCCTGCGAGAGGATTTTACAGATCGAAAAGTCGTACTTACCGGCAATGGAACTGCAAAGCTAAGCGCCTTCAATCTACCTCCCAATTTTGAAATTTACCCCGGAGATCCGGAGGCTATTCACTTGTTGGATCCCGGAATAAGGGCTTTCCGGGAAAAAAACTACGAAAACATCCGGTATTTTGAACCCATGTACCTCAAAGAAGCCCGAATAACCTCCTCCAGGAAAACTCTCAGCTAAAAAAAAGCGTTATACTTTAGGGTATTGAATTTCAGTTAAATACAAATATTTTTTAAACTGAATTTAATTTTTTTTTAATCCCAAACTATTATTGGTACAGTTTTAGCTATATGTAATGTGTTTCTGTAATACATTATAAAACCAATTTGAAATGAGAAAAGATAAAAACGAAAATGTAACTCTTAGAAAGGGGGATAAAGACATTCATTTAAACTATGCCGACCTGCGTAAAGCTGTACTGGTATTGAGAGCTGTGAATCACAAATTGCGCCAACGCATCATAGACCTTCTCGAGGAAAGTGAGTCTTTAACCGTGACCGATATTTACATCAAATTGCGTCTGGAGCAATCGGTGGCTTCACAACACCTGGCCATATTGAGAAGAGCCGGAGTAGTGGCCACTGAAAGAGAGGGTAAATTCATATATTACAGCTTAGACCGCAACAGATTGTCTCAAATCAGCCGATTGGTAGAAGAACTTGCCGGGTAATGTATTACTTTAGACCCATTGAGTAAAAATACTGATTAACAAGTTTTTATAAAATTTTTTTAAAGAAAATTTATTTCTTAAGCCTTTGATATTCAATTGTATATATCAAAGGCTTATTTTATACGTAAAAATTTTTTAATTTTTCCTTTGTCAAATTAAAGAATATCCTCATATTTGCCTCGTAAGGTCATTTTATTATCAAAATAAGGAAACGTATGAGAAAGACAAAGGTTACTTTCGACAATGAAAGTCTGCAGGTCTCTTCGGAAATCTTGAGAGCGTTGGCTCATCCACTGCGACTAAAAATTTTAGAGTTTATTGACAATTTTGACACCATCAATGTCAACAAAATTTACAACACCCTCAACCTGGAGCAATCCATCACATCACAACACTTGCGAATTATGCGAAATGCCGGTATTCTTCACGCTGAAAAAGACGGCAAATTCGTGCATTACAGCATCGATTATCAAATTATTGAAAGGGCAGAAGGAGCGATTAACAATTTTCTAAAACATTGAGATTATAGAAAACAATTACACTAAACTTAATTGGAAAATTAAAACAGTAACCTTGGTCCCATCCCATAAATTTTTCCAATTTATTTCACACTTACTCTTTACTCTGTTTCTTCTTTATTGCTTTTCTTAGAAAATATTTCACCCCCGTCGTGGAAAAAACTGCGGTGAAACAAAAGTATGCTTATCACCCCAGTGGTAATAGAAGCATCTGCAATGTTGAACACGGGTTTGAAAAACTGGAATCGGTCTCCACCAAAAAATGGAATCCACTCGGGCCATTGTGTGTCTATGAGTGGAAAGTACAACATATCTACAACCCTGCCCATTAAAAAAGGCGCGTACCCACCACCCTCGGGAAAAACCTCCGCCGTCGGCCCAAAAACCGGGGAATCGGAAAAAATCATCCCGTAAAAGGCACTGTCGATGATGTTTCCCATCGCTCCCGCAAATATCAACCCCAGGCTGACCAGCAATCCCAACGACTGACCACTGGTGTACAGTTTGTAGAGAATGAAGCCTATAAATGTTACGGCAGCTATTCTGAAAATACTCAGGAATAACTTGCCCGCAACACCGCCAAAGGTAAATCCAAAGGCCATGCCCTCGTTTTCAACAAAGTGAATCCTGGCCCAGTCAAGTCCCAATATAGCAAACTCCTCACCATAATTCATTTGGGTCTTTACCCATATCTTCAGCACCTGGTCCATAAGCACCACCAACGCAATAACCCCAATCAACCAAAACCCCTTCTGTCTTCTTGTCAATTTATATGTATTTATTCAAGGTCAACCTCTTCAATACTCACTTCCTCTTTTGCTTGGCTTCAATGCTCAATGTAGCATGAGGAACGGCTTTTAGCCGCTCTTTGGATATCAATTTGCCGGTCTCCCTGCAAACTCCGTACACCTTGTTTTTGATCCTGTGCCTCGCATTCTGAAGATGAGTAATGTACTTTCTTGTCCTTCCTATTAACAAACTTAAACGCTCTGTCTCAGTGGTTCCAACACCATCGTCCAGACCCTTTACCCTGGTCTCTCCCTGATCGGTAAAATCGTCCAACTGACCGATATAAAAATCCAGCTGCCCCTGAGCCTGGTCGAGCTTCTTAACAATCAACTGATCAAACTCCGCCAGCTCTTCATCTGAATACCTCGACTTCTCCTTATCCTTGTCACTCATAGTTCAAAAACCTTTTTTGTGTAGAATTGCAAAAATAACAGGAATTCAACAAACTTTATTATTTCAATTGACTTTTACCCTTTAAATCACCGCCGACATCTCCTCTCTATTTGTTAATCCCCGTTCGAAATCCCATCGGGTATTCTTCACTCCATCTGCTCGCACCTGTAATACTTTATCCAACCATCACTGAAGTCTTGCTTTCTATTGCTACTTCCGGCAATTGTCATAATCCCGCAAAATCAAAAAAATATAACTGAAAGGATCATGTTATTTGGAATCATTCCAAATAGGTGTATCTTTACGGCTCTGTTGTATGAAATCCAATTGATTTTGACTACAAGTAATTGATAATCAAAG
>SKYC01000030.1 GCA_007128085.1 Saprospiraceae bacterium
ACAAGTCCAATTGAAATTAATGTAGTTTTCATATTTTCAATGTAGCGAGCATTCTAACATAATGACTACCGTTTCTCGGCTATATAGCTGTCGAAGAGATTTTATGGAAAGTTGCAGAGGATTTTTCCGGTGTGGCACTAAAATAGTAAAATTGCGGTAATTTTTTCATTTTTATAATTTGCTATCCTTCCTTCTCTCCATCATCTCCCATCTCCACAAGCCCCCCTCACTTAATCCTACCCAACGCCTGCGCGATATCGTCGATCAGGTCATCGCTGTTTTCTACACCCACAGACAGACGCACCATTTTTTCGGTAATGGACAACTTTTTCCTCAAATCGGGGTCGACATCCACATGTGTCATGGTGGCGGGGTGTTCGGCGAGACTCTCTGTACTTCCCAAACTGACGGCCAATTGTATTAATTCAAGGGCATTTAAAAAGGCAAAGGCGTCTTTTTCGGCACCCTTGATATCAAAGGAAATCATCCCTCCGTTGGACAAACACTGTCGTTGTCTGATTTGGTATTGATGTCCGTCCTCTTCGGTCAGGTTGCCCGGGAAATAGACTTTCTCCACCGCGGGGTGCTCATTCAAAAAGTCCGCAATTTTGTCGGCATTGGCCGCTTGAATGTCCATCCTGGCTTTGAGTGTTTCCAGACTTCTCAACAACAACCAGCCGGTGTAGGGACTGGCCATATTTCCCAGAAAAGTGCGCAGCCCTTTGACTCTTTTGATCAGCTCTTTGGAACCCAGGCAGGCCCCGGCGATCAAATCGCTGTGTCCTCCGATGTATTTGGTGGCTGAGTACAGTATCAGATCAGCTCCGTGCTTGAGCGGGTGCTGCCACAACGGCCCCATATAGGTATTGTCTACGGCGAGATACACGTTCTTTTCACTTGTGGACAATCGATCCGCCAGTTGTTTAAAAGCCTCTATATCCACCAAATCATTGGTGGGATTGGCCGGCGTTTCCAAAAAAATCAAGGCCAGTTTATCTGCAAGGCCGGCGGCCTTCATTCTTTCGAGAAGTTCCTCCGGTTCCTGTCCCACGTGAAACTCCATGACGCGAATACCGAATTTGGTGAGAATTTTTTTGATGAAGTGATCGCTCCCACCGTATACCGGACTGCTCATGAGGATGAGATCTCCCGGCTGGAGGAATTCCATCAAGGTGGTCGATATGGCGGCCATACCGCTTTCAAAAACGGCACAGTCTTCGGCTTCGTCCCAAAGGGTCAGTCTGTTTTCCAAAATTTCGAGATCGGGATTGTTGATTCTGCTGTAGATGAGCCCCAGTTCCTCTCCTTCTTCCTGTTCCCGAAGTCCGTATGCCAGTTCGAAAAACGCCTTTCCGTCCTCTGCATTTTTGAAAACAAAGGTCGACGTCTGGAAAATGGGGCACTTGATCGAACCTTCAGACCACTCCGGTCGGTAGCCGTAGGACATCATTAAACTTTCGGGTTTTAGCTTTTTTTTCATGGGTTTTGGTTTTTATCAATAATAACCTGAGTTCGATTATTCTACCTCGCATAAAAATTTATAAATCAATGCTTTGCAAATATTGTAAAACTAAATTGATGTACCTAATTTTTTTACTTTTTTGTCTTTTGATAGCTCACTTTCCTTAGAATTCCCCCCTATACGTCGTTCCTTTTTCTTGATTTATCTCGATAAATCTTCAAAAAATCGCCTGGTATAGGGAGTTTTCTAATAATTATGCGTCGCGATAATAATCGAACTGAGGTTAATAAAAAAAAATCCTCCTTTTTCATCAAAGTTTGAGTTTTTTTGAAAAATAATAAACTCCGGTAAAAGTGATCAGGATGATCGAAATGGAACTGAGGGGCATAATAATAGCGGCAATCATGGGAGAGAGCTCCGCCCGGACAGCAAACCAGATGCCCACCATATTGTAAATCGCAGAATAGGTGAAAACCCCGGCGATTAATTTTTGTCCCCATGCCGCCAATTGGATAAAATCGGGCAGGCGCTCCAGTTGATCTCCCTTGAGTATACCGTCACTGGCCGGTGTAAAATTGTTGAGGTGATCACTTACGGCTATTCCCATATCGCTCTGCTGCAGAGCTCCTGCGTCATTGAGGCCGTCTCCTATCATCAGTGTTTTAGAGCCCTGTGTTTTGAGTTTTTTGAGGTATTCGAGCTTGTCGTCGGGATATTGGTTGAACTTCAGGTCCACCCCTTCTCCCAATACATTTCTCAGATGGGATTCTTCGGCATTGTTGTCGCCGCTGAGAACGGTGTTTTTAACTTTTGACTTCATGGCTTTGATCACAGGAAGTAAGCCCCTGCGGTACTGGTGAACCAATTCAAAATAGCCGTAGTATTGGCCACCCATTTCAACGTACACCCGGGAGCCGTTGCGCACCTCTTCTCTCTCGGATTTTCTTATAAAAGCCTCGCTGCCCAGGCGATAACTCTTGCCATTGACCTCCCCGGAAATTCCTTGTCCGGTCTCCTCCGCAAAGTTTTCTACTTTCATTTGATAGTCGGTATCCAGATAGTCGACCACCATTTGGCTCAGGGGGTGAAGGGACAGACTAGCGAGCGATGAGATCGCAATTAGATCCCGGTCCTGCAATTTTTCTCCGCGGTAATTCCCGGTAAACTTTTCCTGACTGGTGAGGGTTCCCGTTTTGTCCCAGACTATAGCGTCCGGTTTTGCCAGAATATTGAGTACGCCGGAATCCCTCAGGTAAAAATTATTTCTCGAAAACACATTGAGCAAGTGGCCATGTGTATAGGCCACGGTCACGAGCAGTGCACAGGGGCACGCAATGATGAGCACTGCGGTGGCGGCGTCAAAACTCTTGCCGGGGTCGATAAACAACCACACCAGCCCCGCAATGACTGCAATGGCAATGACTCCCCAGGTAAAGTCTCTGCCCCATCGGTCGAATCGCTCCATCCGGTCCATGCTTTTTTTCTTGAAAGCATCTTTATTCCACAGACTGGTCAGATAAGATTGTGCGACTTCCCGGCTCAACCGAACCGTCAAGAGGTTGCGGGTCTGCCTGCCACCGGAATACACTTTTTCCCCCGGCTCAGACTTTACAATGGCAGACTCTCCGCTTACAAAACTGTAGTCAATTTCTCCCTTCCCATCGACTATGTAGCCGTCCCCCGGAATGATTTCACCGGGTCGAAGCCGAATGATGTCTCCTTTCTTGAGTTCGGGGAGGGCTTTGGGGATGAAACGATCTTTGACCAGGGTGTCTACCGCAATGGGAAAATAGGATTTGAAGTCCCGGTCAAACGACAGCGATGTATGCGTTCTGGACTGCAGGTAACGCCCAACGAGCATAAAGAAAACGATGCCCGACATGCTGTCAAAATAGCCGGTTCCAAAACCCAACGACACATCGGTTACAGAACGGATAAAAGTGGCCAGTATGGCCAGTGAAACCGGTGCATCCATATTGACATAGCCCTTTTTAAGCCCTGCTATGGCGGGTTGAAAAAATGCGTTGGACGAATAGAAAAATACGGGAAGAGAGAGAATCAGCGACATGTATTTGAACCACTCTCCCAGGTTGGCCTCCAACTCTGCAGACCCCGCCAAATAGTCCGGCAAACTCAGCAGCATGATGTTGCCAAAACAAAACCCCGCCACTCCGAGCTGATAGAGTAGTTTTTTATTGCTTTTACCGAGGGATCCGGACATGACATTTTCCAGTGATAGACTCGGTTCATATCCGATAGAAGCCAGTAAGACAACCAACTCCCGCAGACTAATTTTGCTTTTGTCAAACAGGATATGCGCATTTCGCTTCTCAAAATTGACACTCACCTTGATCACGCCGGGATCAAAACGGTGGAGGTTTTCCAGCACTCTGAGACAAGACGCACAGTGGATGGCGGGCAGTTCAAACCACACTGCCTGTGTATTTCCCTCCTCGTACCTGATCAGTCGGGACGCAATTTCCGGATTGTCCAGGTAAGCGAATTTTTCTCTGTCCAGCGAGATCTTCTTTCGCTCTAAATCGGGGTTTTGGTTTTTATCGTAGAAAAAATCGAGACCGGCCGATTGAATCAGGCGATAGGCCATCAGACAGCCGTTGCAGCAAAATGATTTACGGTCGGTTACGTACTGATTGTTATCCACTGCATCGCCACAATGGAAGCACTCCTCCTTTTTTACAGCGACTTCTGTTTCGCTGTTTTCAGCCTCAAATAAAGTTTCTGACGCCATGATTCACGGATCGCTTTTTGCCGTATCGGGCAAAGTTCGGCCTAAAATGAACGGATACCGATGATGGATGTCAATTCAGAAAATGATATCGGAGAAGTTCGGCTCTAAAAATTTAAAGTTAATCCCGTTTAGAAAGAAAGAGAGTTTGGAACACTGACTGTTTCATCGATTTTTACTCTCTCCTTTTTTTTTAAGTCGTCTGTAAACTCCAACAGGTCGATCATACTGCTCAGCAGATGGGCATTGTCCGGCAATTTGTAGTTTTGAATGGCGGCCTGATAACCGGAGATAAGGAAAGTCGATTTACTGAAGTACAGCTCCATTTCCTCCAGATAATCCTGGAGATCAATTTTGGTCTGTGCCTCATTGATCATGGTAAAAATAAAGCCCGGCTTATGGATTTTGTAGGCGTCCTGAACATCGTGAAGTGTGATATTGGTGCCCAGATTGATGACCCGGTAGCCTCTGGATAATAGGATGAAATGAATGAAAAGAAAGCTCAACTCCTGGGTCTCTCCTTCGGGCATATAGATTAAAAATTTTTCACCTGATTGATAGCTGTCCGGCGGGATTTTATCAATGGCTGAAATCAATTTCTGCCGGATAAGCAAGGTGATAAAATTTTCCATGGCGGGCTTTATGGTACCAGCCAGCCATAAAACACCTATTTTGTCCAGTAGGGGAAAAAGGAGTTCAATGGTCGTTTTTTCCATTCCCTTTTCACTGATGTGCTTATCGATAATGCTGTGGAACTTAATTTCATCCAGATCGATCATGGCCAAAGTGATGGCATCGATTAGATTGGCCTGATTGTCATCTCTGTCGGCGGTCAATTCATTGACTTTTCGATTGATTTCACTCTCGTCCATGCCGGCTATTTTGGAAATTTTATAGCCGTTTTTATTGAGCAGGACAACATTCATCAAAAAGCGGAGGTCTTCGTCGTCGTAATATCTGATATTGGTGGGCGTGCGCGAGGGTTCGATCAACTGGTATCTCTTTTCCCACATACGTATGGTATGGGATTTTACGCCAGTCAGCTTTTCGAGATCACTTATTGAATAAACCGCCATTTAGATGTACTTCACATTTTCCTTTAGTCTAAGGGTCAAAACAAATAATTGTTCATAATGTTTGTTTATGGTCGAGCGACGTTAAATGTATAGAAAAAAAGGAGGAACCAAATATGCGCATTGGAATTGTTTGTTATCCCACTTACGGTGGAAGTGGTGTGGTAGCTACGGAGTTGGGAATTGCCCTGGCTTCCAAAGGCCATCAAATACACTTTATTACCTACAGGAGGCCCGCCAGACTAACGGGATTCCACAAGAGTATATATTATCACGAAGTCAGTCCCATTGATTATCCGCTTTTTGATTATTCTCCTTACGACTCAGCCTTGGCCAGCAAACTCGTGGATGTGGTTCTTCACGAAAAACTGGATCTCGTGCATGTGCACTACGCTATTCCACACGCAACCGTGGGTTATCTCGCCAAAATGATCCTTCGCTCCAAAGGGGTGCACTTACCCATTGTCACCACTTTGCACGGAACAGACATCACCATTGTGGGCAACGATCCCTCTTATGCGCCCGTGGTTGAATTCGGAATCAACGAATCCGACGGAGTCACCGCTGTTTCACAACAATTGAAAGACAGTACACTTGACCAATTTTCCATTACAAGAGATATAGAGGTCATCCCCAATTTTATCGATTTCAGGCGGTTCAACAGAAAAAATAAAGCGCATTTTCGAAAGGCCATTACCCCCAACGGCGAATTCATAGTCATGCACACCTCCAATTTCAGGAAAGTAAAGCGGGTGGACAATGTAATCCGGGTGTTTCACGGGATCAGTAAAAAAGTACCCGCCAAGTTACTATTGGTCGGCGATGGCCCGGAACGGAACAATCTGGAAATACTGTGCCGCGAATTGAAAATTTGCGAAGACGTCATTTTTCTCGGGAAACAAGATGCCATCGAAGAGTTACTGGCTATTTCAGACTTGTTTATTCTTCCATCCGAGAGCGAGAGTTTCGGCCTTTCGGCTTTGGAGGCACTGGCATGTGAAGTGCCTGTCATCAGTTCCGATATAGGAGGCCTGCCGGAGGTGATTACCGATGGTTTTTGCGGATACATGAAAGCCCCTGACGATATCGAGGGCATGACTGAAGCTGCCTTGTCCATTTTGTCCAGTCCGGCGAAACTTAAAGAATTCAGAAAAAATGCGCTGACTCAGGCCAAAAAATTTGACATAGAAAAAATTATTCCCATCTATGAAGATCACTACAAAAGAGTGGTGGAACGTTCCAGGGTCACCTTGAAAAAGGAAAGCTAAATTTTCACGGCCAGTTATCCCATGGAATCCTCAGCATAACCAATCCAAAACCCAGGGTGTAATAGATGACCAGCAGTCGGTATTTTGTATTCAGGTCCGAAGCGCGTTTTGACAGCACGTAACCCGCAGTAATGAGAGCAATTCCAACGATATTGATGAGAGGGTGTTCCAACATATACAGTCGCTGCGTAGTATCACCCATGGCATCACCACTAAAATTGGATAAGCCCAAGGGTGAAACAAAATACAATACAATTCCAACCAGCAACTGAACATGTGCGATAATTAAAGCGCTTAGCGCCACACCTTTAGATAGTTTGGTGAATGGTTTTTTCGTAAACAGACCCACTAAAAAATAGAGGATACTCATCACCATTACGATTAAAAATAGGTAGGCCAGAGCCGAGTGTAAATGTTGGAATCCCGTGTACATGTTTCTTTTGTTTTATGAAGGTATATAATCACCTGTTGCCTCAAAAGTAATAAAAAAAAATCGAAGAAACAGGGTTTGGAGGCCCGGCTTTTTAGCGTTACCCAGATCCTGAACACCAAAAGGAGGTGGATTAATCACTACTCTCTCCACTGGCCAGTGTAAGAGATTCCATTTGACCTCCGCGGTTCATTTGCATGACCATGGTATCTCGATCCAAACGCAGGAGTTTTACTCCGATTTCGGACTGGCCGTCGGCATGGGTGTACAACATTTCACCCATAAATCGATAGGCCCCGATTTCTTCTCTGTTCCCCAGCTGTGCAGTGTATGATCCGTCTTTATCGAATGAAAAATTCACTCTACTCGCGTCGTACTCCTGGTTGGTGTCGTCAATTATCCAGGATACTCCGTGCCAGTCTCCACTGATCAATTTGTGGCGGTCTTCTTTCTCTTCGGAGCAGGAGGCTAAAGTTAGAATAAAGCCGGTAAAACACAGGATAAGCAGCTTGTCAAATTTCATCTGAGTAATTTTTTTGGTAGTTGGGGTTAAATATACGAAAAAATTAATAGGTTTAACTTTGAGCAGATTTTGTTACACGAATTAATTCAATGTAAATCGGGTTGGATGAAGGGGTAAATATTCATCAGAAATGGAGGGCGTGAGAAAAAAGTATTTTCTCCGATTGATTGGGGGAGTTTTCTTTTGGGGGTTGGTTTAATGCCCTGGCTTCAGATCCCAGCATTTCAATTACTTTTCTGTACCAAATTCAATCCATGTATTCTATTGAAATGCTTTACATTCAATGTGGCTATCTTTAAATTATGGGCTTTTGCTGTTGGACTGATAAAGAGATCAATATCAATTAAATTTCCTTCCTTTTTTAATGTTTTGTACATCGATATAGCTTCAATGTTAGAATTAATGTCAAAAGGGATAATTGAAACAGCAAAATGAGAATATTTTTGGGTTAGTTCTGCTTGAAAAGAATTCTTCTTATTGGTTTTTCTGAAATAGTCAATCAGGACAGATGTGTCCAGGCAAATTAATTCACTCTCCATTGAT
>SKYC01000071.1 GCA_007128085.1 Saprospiraceae bacterium
GACTTTTAAATCTTTTCGTTATATTTGCCAAAAACAATCAACCATGAAGCAATTAATTATCTTACCGATTTACCTATTATTTGCGTCACTCATTTTACTTTCATCTTGTGGGGAGCCGCAGGAGGTCGATGAAACAGTCGATTGGAAAGTTGATATTGACCGCATTGAGCAACATATTATTGAATTGTCCTCGGACGAATACCTGGGTAGGTTTCCCATGACAGTTGGAGAAGAACTAACGCTTGAATACCTGGAATCTCAATTGACAGAGATGGGTGTTAGCCCCGGCAACCAGGGTTCCTTTTTTCAGGAAGTTCCTCTGGTCAGTGTCCGGTCGGAGTCAGACGAAGAAATGGTTATCAGGGGTGCCGATGGAGAGATTTCCATCAACAGAGGGTCAGACTATGTAATTTACTCCCAGTTGAGTAAAGATGAAATCAATGTAGAAGATGCGGAGCTGGTTTTTTGTGGCTATGGAGTCGTTGCTCCGGAATACGGATGGAATGATTTTGAGGGGATAGATATGACGGGTAAAATTGCCTTGGTTCTGGTGAATGACCCGGGGTTTCATTTGGGAGAGGACACCGAATTGTTTACCGGCGAGGCGATGACCTATTACGGAAGATGGACTTACAAATACGAAGAAGCTGCTCGTCAGGGAGCAGAGGGAGTTATAATCATTCACGAAGATGCGGCTGCCGGTTATCCCTGGTCGGTGGTGGAGACTTCCTGGTCGGGAACCAAAATGCAACTAGATTTACCGGAGGGCTCTCTGGAGCGCGCTCCATTGCAGGGTTGGGTGACCACCGAAATTGCTCAGCAATTGTTTGAATTGTCTGGCATGGAAAAAGAAGAAATGCTTCGATCTGCTTTGTCACCCGAATTCACTCCCGTTCCCATGGGATTGAGTTTAAGTGCAACCATGTACAATACTTTTGAAAGAGGAGTTACCAACAATGTAGTGGGCATCATTGAAGGCTCTGAAAGGCCTGATGAATATATCGTGTACACCAGCCACTGGGATCACCTGGGCTGGGATGGCGATGATATTTACAATGGTGCGGTAGACAATGCTACCGGAGTAGCGGCCCTCCTTGAAATTGCCCGAGCAGTAAAAGAAATGCCCGAGGCGCCCGCTCGTTCGCTGGTGTTTTTATTCGTTGGTGCAGAGGAACAGGGGTTGCTGGGCTCACTTTATTACGCCAACAATCCCATTTACCCCACCCATCAAACGGTGGCAAACTTAAATGTGGATGGAATCTATCCCTTTGGCCCTACCAACGATATTATCGTGGTGGGTTACAATCAATCTGAATTGGTAGACTGGGCAAAAAATACGGCCGAAAAGCAAGGGCGATATGTCGTTCCCGATCGCGAACCCGAAAAGGGATTCTTTTATCGTTCAGATCAATTCAGCTTTGCCAAAGTAGGTGTGCCTGCGGTTTACGCCGGAGGGGGAACCGATCTTTTCGACGGGGGAACCGAAAGGGGAGAGGAGTTGAGAGCGGAGTACAACAGAAAATACTACCACAAACCCGGAGATGAGTACAATCCGGAAACCTGGGATGTGGGCGGTGTAGCTCAGGACGGCGAATTTTTCCTGTTGCTTGGATTGGACCTGGCCAATAGCGATGAATGGCCTGAGTGGAATGAAATTTCCGAGTTCAAAGCCATAAGGGAGTCGGACTTCAGAAACAACCGATAGGCTTTTTAACTATTCAACACCGTATCTAAAAACAAAAATATTGGAAAAATACTTATTGGAAGCGCTTGAAGAAGCCAGGAAGGGATGGAACTCAGGAGGCATACCCATTGGTTCTGTATTGGTTCACAAAGGAAAAATCATTGGCAGGGGACACAATAAGCGCGTTCAGAAGGGGAGTGCCATATTGCACGGCGAAATGGATGCCCTGGAAAACGCGGGAAGGTTAACTGCTGAAGTATACCGGGAGAGCGAACTCTATACCACCTTATCGCCCTGTTCGATGTGCTCCGGCACCATCCTTCTTTACGGCATTCCCAAAGTTTTTGTCGGTGAAAATGTCAATTTTCAGGGAGAGGAAGAATGGTTGAGAAGCAGAGGCGTGGAGGTGACCGTGGTCAATCACGAGGGATGTATTTCGCTGATGCGCAAGTTCATTGAGGAGAAGCCCGAATTGTGGAATGAAGATATAGGCGTTTAACGTCTTAAATTCAAGAGGAATATAGACCCAGTGGGCAAATAAAAAAGGCTTAAGTCCTGTGAGGAGTTAAGCCTTTTTTGTGTTGTATAACTTCTGTGAACCCGTTTACTTCACCTGGGTAACAATCCTTTGAAAGTCTTCCGGGTGGTTCATGGCAAGGTCTGCCAAAACTTTTCGGTTCAACTGAATATCTTTTTCTCTGAGCTGGTACATGAAAGTACTGTAGGTCATGCCCTCAGCTCTAGCTGCGGCATTGATCCTGGTAACCCAAAGATTGCGAAAATTGCGCTTTTTCTTTTTCCTGTCGCGGTATGCGTAAAGCAGGGCTTTTTCCACTGCATTCTTGGCAACCGTATATACATTTTTTCTCGCACCGAAGTAGCCTTTGGCTTGCTTTAAAACCTTTTTTCTCCTCCTTCTGGATGCTACAGAATTTACTGACCGTGGCATTTGTTATGATTTTGTATTGCTAAAAATTGGATTACCCTATGGCTAACAGCCTCTTTACTCTCTTGAGATCGGACTTGTGTACCAGTACACTGTCTCTCAGTCTGAGTTTGCGTTTCTTGGTCTTCTTTCTCCCGAGGTGACCGGTATTGGCCTGAAACCTTTTTACCTTTCCGGATCCGGTAACTTTAAACCTCTTCTTGGCAGATGAATGCGTTTTTAACTTTGGCATAGTAATTATAGTTTTCAATTGCGGCTGCAAAGATAGGAAAATAGTTGATTAATCGACGAGAATGTAAAGAAATATTTATTTTTTCTTCGGGGCTATCATGACGATCATGCGCTTTCCCTCCATTTTGGGGAGATTTTCTGCCGTACCGTAGTCTTCCAGCTCTTTGATGAATCGCAATAGGAGCAATTCTCCCCGGTCTTTGAAAACGATGGTCCTCCCTTTAAAGTGGACAAATACCTTGACTTTTGCACCGTCCTTGAGGAAGTTTATGGCGTGGTTTAATTTGAAGTTAAAGTCGTGATCATCGGTATTCGGACCAAACCTGATTTCCTTTACCACCGTCTTGGCCGATTTGTTTTTCATTTCCTTTTGCTTCTTTTTCTGCAAATAGAGGAATTTGTTGTAATCGGTTATTTTACAGACGGGAGGTTTGGCCTTTTCCGATATCATGATGAGATCCAGTCCCATTTCTTCGGCCCATTGCCTGGCGGCTTTGGTTGGGTATATGCCCGCCAGTATGGTGGTACCGATGACTTCACTGATTTCTTCTAAATTGTCCCCCACGAGCCTTATTTCAGGCACTCTGATGTTGTGATTAATGGGGGTGGTGTCCTTTACTCTCCGTTTTGGAATATTTCTTCTTCTAGCCAAATTTTAGTTTTTATTAACAAATGTATGATAAATATTACAGAATATCCAATAATGGATCATTATTCTGTTTCAGAACTTATATTTTCTGTTTCGTGAATGACCGTATTGTCTTTTTCTTCATTGAGGTTTACCTCAAAAGTTGACCCCGGTTTGGGGTTGTGATTCAGAATGAATTCGGCCAGAGGGTCTTCAATGTATTTTTGAATGGCTCTGTGCAGTGGTCTGGCACCGAATTGAGGATCAAAGCCTTTTTTGGCAATAAATTCTTTGGCTTCTTCCGACAATGTCAGATTGTAGTCCAGATTTTTCAACCTTTCAAAGAGATCCTTGAGTGTGATATTGATGATTTTAAATATCTCTTCCTGACCGAGGCTGTTGAAAATGACCACGTCATCAATCCTGTTTAAAAACTCAGGAGAAAAAGTCTTTTTGAGGGCATTGGTAATGACCGATTTGCTGTACTCCTCAGTAGATTCTCGTCTGGCTTTGGTCGCAAATCCAACTCCCTGTCCAAAGTCCTTCAGATCGCGCACTCCGATATTGGAGGTCATGATGATGAGGGTATTTTTAAAATTGACTTTTCGTCCGAGACCGTCCGTCAGCTGTCCGTCATCCAATACCTGTAGCAGGATGTTGTAAACATCGGGATGCGCCTTTTCAATTTCATCCAAAAGAATGACTGAATAGGGTTTTCGCCTCACTTTTTCCGTCAATTGACCACCCTCTTCGTAGCCCACGTATCCGGGAGGAGCGCCAATCAGTCTGCTGAGGGAAAATTTTTCCATGTACTCGCTCATATCAATTCGGACCAGTGCATCTTCAGAGTCGAAGATGTACCTTGCGAGCGCTTTGGCGAGCTCTGTTTTACCCACGCCCGTGGGACCCAGAAAAATAAAGGTACCAATTGGCTTTTTGGGATCTTTAAGTCCAACCCTGTTCCGTTGAATGGCTTTGGCAATTTTTCCAATGGCTTCGTCCTGGCCGATGATGACCTCCTTGAGGTCGTCTTTCATTCCTACCAGTTTTTTACTTTCACTCTGCGCCACTCTTTTTACCGGTATTCCCGTAATCATGGCCACAATTTCCGCAATGGTTTCTTCATCCACGGGGTATTTATGAGACTTCGCTTCTTCTTCCCATTCGTCTTTGGCTATGTCCAACTGGCGAATGAGTTTTGTTTCCTTGTCTCGTAGGTCTGCCGCTTTTTCGTATTGTTGACCTTTGACGGCCAGATTTTTATTTTTTCTGACCTCTTCAATTTCTTTTTCCAGTTCTTCTATGTGCTTGGGCACATGAATGTTTTTCAAGTGAACCCGAGCACCCACTTCATCCATTATGTCGATGGCTTTGTCGGGTAGAAAGCGATCTGTGATGTAGCGCTCGCTAAGTTGAACGCAAGCCTTTATGGCATCGTCTGAATAGGAGACACTGTGAAACTCCTCGTACTTGGGTTTGAGGTTGTGAAGTATGGTGATGGCCTCATCCGGACTGGGTGGATTGACGAGTACTTTTTGAAACCGCCTGTCAAGCGCGCCGTCTTTTTCTATGTACTGCCGGTACTCGTCCAAAGTGGAGGCTCCGATGCATTGAAGTTCTCCTCTGGCCAAGGCCGGTTTGATGATGTTGGAGGCATCCAGTGAACCCGTGGCTCCTCCGGCACCCACAATGGTGTGTATTTCATCGATGAATAGAATGACGTCCCTGGATTTCTCCAACTCGTTCATGATGGCCTTCATCCTCTCTTCGAATTGTCCGCGGTATTTGGTGCCGGCCACCAGAGCTGCCAGGTCGAGCATTACAATTCGCTTGTTGAAAAGTGTTCTCGAGACCTTTTTTTCGTTAATGGCAATGGCAAGTCCTTCGGCTATAGCGGTTTTACCCACTCCCGGCTCTCCAATCAAAATGGGATTGTTCTTTTTTCTCCGCGACAGAATTTGTGAGACGCGCTCAATTTCTTTCTCGCGACCGGTAATCGGATCCAGTCCACCTTCTTCTGCGAGTTTGGTAATGTCCCGTCCAAAGTTGTCCAGAACCGGAGTCCTCGATTTTGTGGCGGATTTACGGCCGTATCGTCCGGAAGAACTACCTTCGTCTTCCATGGGAATTTCCGGATTGGAAGAACTCTGTCCGGTTAGGCCCGAAGTCAGGAAATTTTGCTCGTGACTCACGTACTCCAACTCAGATCTAAATCCTTCGTAGTCAATTTCAAATTCCTCCAACGCTTTAGAAGCCGGATTGTCCCGGTGTTTCAATACCGACAAGAGAAGGTGTTCAGGACTGATTTCCTCGTGACCAAACTCCTTGGCTTCCAAAAAGGTGACCTTCAAAACCCGCTCTGCGTGTTTGTTGAGTGGTAAATTGCCGATATTGACTCTGGCATTGTCAGTGCTTCTGGAAAGTGCCAGCTGCTCTACGCGACTTTTTAATTCATCAAAGTCTACATTCATGGACTTCAACACTTCCATGGCCAGATTTTCTCTGTCCCGGATCAAGCCGAGCAGAAGGTGTTCTGTGCCAATATATTCGGAACCCAGCCTCAAAGCTTCTTCACGGCTTTGGCTGATGATTTTCTTAACTTTATTTGAAAACTTTCTGTTCATAGTCTTATTCTCCTCTGTAATTCGGTTTAAAGGGTCTTTGGTTGTAATTTATTGAAAAAATCGTACCAAGTGGTAAATTGACCTACATTGGCTTTCGATTTTTCCACATCCTGTATTATTTGCTGTTTTGTCTGCCAAAAAATCTGATTTCATCCCCAAACTCAACAATTTCTTGCCATACTGTCACCTCTTTCAACAAATGAGAGTACCAATGGGTTTTGTCAATCATTGTTTATGGGATGTTTTTAACAAATAAAAAAAATAATTTTCAACTCACAAAGTTTTTTCTCAATTTAGAAAAAAGCCTTCCGATTTTTTTCTATTACTGAGAAAGGCCGGGGAGAATCTTCAATCACGCCTATTTGGCACTTAGGGGATTCGCGGCAAATACTGCTTCTCAATTCAAAATCTCGGACATAAATCGTGCTCGTTGTGATATTCACCCATCATCGAAAGAGATATTTCAAAAATCCCCTGTCTCTGGTTGTAGTGCTGTAAATCATCGAGTGAGAGATCGTAACTGAACCCAATACTGATGCCCTCTATTTCAAAACCGATTAAAAGGGATAAGTCCCTGACCTTATATTCTTCGAGTCGGTTGTTTACACGAGTAAAGATACCGAAATGAAGAAAACTGTTGTACGACTCATTGAGTAAAAATTTTGAACCCGTTCCAACAAGGAATTGAGTATGGGGTCCCTGAAACGAAGCAATGATCCTTGGACTCAGCCAGATGTCCGGCGCAATGCCCGTTTCTACACTGAGGTGTCCGATGTAATTTCTGTATATTTTACTTTCCGTGTCTCCGAAGTAGTCCGGTTCACTTGAGTCTTTGTAAAAGGAAATTTCGGGTGTGAGTAGATGCAGAATGGCTCCCCCGGCGTTCATTCGAAATCCGTCCCCGGTCCTGAGGCTGTAATTGATTCCAATATTCAGATCGGCGTATGAGAAGTTGTTCTGCGGCAGGTGTTCATTGGTGGGTAATGTATATGCATTGGCACCGTCGAACTGATCGTGAAATCGAATATTTTCGTAGTTGACATTTTGCTGATTCATTCCCAGAGAAAAACCGGCCGATAGAAATTGAGTGTGCTGCCCACTGAGGTTTTTGTGAAACGCTCCAACCAAAGAGAGGCTGGTTTTGCTGAAATCGAATTGCCCCACCCGGTCGCTCAAAAAATTGGCACCCACGGAAAAAGCATCCATTCGGTTTCTATCTCTCCCCAATTCAAGTCTGGCGTCCCCGGAAAGCGCATAGGTTTTAAATGGGTTATCCAAAACGGCATTCCATTGGTTTCTGTGCTGTAGTGAAATGCGGT
Source organism: Saprospiraceae bacterium (assembly GCA_007128085.1). Taxonomy (GTDB): domain Bacteria; phylum Bacteroidota; class Bacteroidia; order Chitinophagales; family Saprospiraceae; genus PWJY01. Next base: position 7,433 of record SKYC01000071.1, read on the forward strand.
AGAGGGCATCGTATGCACCTGCCAGCGAGGGATTAAAAAAAGATGGACTGGAGTAGGCCTGAGAAAAGAGCAGATCCTGACTGTGTATTTTGCCCGTAGACAAACTTAGAAATAACAGACTTAGGAGTGCAATACTCTTCGCTGACCAGCTTGATAATCCAATTGCATGGCAAACATGCTTTGCGAATCCGGTCATGGACATTTTTAGTAATTTAGATATTTAAACTGTTGCGGATGGTTAAAATTATAAATTAACAAAAGACTTTACTCCGGATTTTTCATGAGGGAGTGCATTCCAAGCCTAGACATAGTGTGCTGTGTATTTGAAGCACCTGTATTTCTGGCATTGAGCAGTGTCCAAAAAATCATTAACTCGATTTTCTTGTGCCAATCCTCTGAGAAAAAATGAAGGAGGAAATAGCCTGCGAATTACATAAACTTGTTGTCCCTCATCCACTGATCGTTGAACACCTTTTTGACGTATCTGCTGCCGTGATCGTGTAAAACGACCACAACCACATCGCCTTTTTTCAATTGGTCCTTCATCTGAATGACCCCCGCC
>SKYC01000145.1 GCA_007128085.1 Saprospiraceae bacterium
AAAATCAGCCGCCAAAAACTGGGTCCGAAAAATGTGTACATTCTCGGTTTTGGAACTTATAAAGGACGGGTAAACGCCGGACGCTCATGGGGCGAACCCATGCAGATAATGGACATACCCCCTGCCATCGAAAATTCGTACGAGAACATTTTGAACGAGATTCCCGGGGAGGATTATATCTTGTTTTTTTCCTCAGAGGAGCGAGAAGCGACTCCCCTACTAAGTGCTAGGGGCAACAGAGCCATTGGGGTCACCTACGATCCAGCCAACGAACGCGGAAATTACGTTCCCACATTGATCGCGCACCGCTACGATGCCTTTTGGTTTATAACCGTAACCAACCCACTGGAAGTCATAGGGAATTGATTGAGTTTTAACCGGATTAAAAAAAAGAGGCCACCAATTCAACGGAAAAATTTAGCGCCATTGGATAAATTTTACGATATTGCAGCTATGTTTGAACTCAAGGCTCCTATTCTAAAGCGCTGTCTTTTTTTGGCCCTTATCTTCACTCTTCCACCCTGGCTAAACGCTCAGGAAGAATACAGCAATGGAGCCGAATCACTGCTGCGCGATTTGGTTGAATCCTTTGTAGAGTCAACGGAGTCAGAAGCTTTTGACTTCAATACCTTGTACGAGCGCCTGGAGCGTTATTACCACAGCCCACTGGATCTGAATGCCGCCGGTGAGGGAGACTTACTGGACATGTTGATTTTTTCCGATCTTCAAATTTTCAATCTTATTTCTTACCGCAATAATTACGGAGATTTGATTGATGTTAGGGAGTTGCAGGCCATACCGGGCTTTGAACCGGATTTTATCCGTTCATTGTTGCCCTTTGTGCGAGTGAGGGGCGAGGGGCAAAGGTTTCAACGGCCACTGTCCGAGATGTTGACAACGGGAAGAACGGAATGGTTTGCCAGAGTAGAACGTGTAGTTGAAGAGAGACGTGGCTATACCGATGGCGATGAGGGGCAATCGAGATATTTGGGAAACCCCTACCGATACTACACCCGTTTCAGGCATCAGCATTTAAACCGGTTGAGTTACGGAATAACCGCAGAAAAGGATCCCGGAGAACCCTTTTTTGAAGATGTCAATAAACACGGTTTTGATTTTTATTCGGCACATTTTCACCTGAGGGATCAATCCCGATTCTTGCAGGATTTGGTTATCGGTGATTACCATGTCAGTCTGGGTCAGGGGTTGGTCATGCACTCCGGTTTTGGAAGGGGAAAAAGCGCATTTGTAACCAATATTAGCCGCGGTGGTAGAGCTTTGAGGCCGCACACTTCCGTAGCAGAATTTGGATTCAATAGAGGTATCGCAGCGAATGTAAATATTGGCAATTACAACATCACTGCTTTTGCTTCATCGCTGCGCGTCGATGGCTCCGTCCGGGAGGAAGAGGACGACCTGGCGGGCGACGACATTACCCGTTTTTTTACTTCGCTTCAACAATCGGGATTACACAGAACCCCGACGGAAATTGCCAATAAAAATGCCATTCGTCACAGCAGCGGAGGGCTGGCGATAAAAAGGACCATGGGCAATCTATCCCTGGGTGTTCACGCCGTTTACAATCACTTTGACATTCCTCAAAGCAGAAATATACGCCCGTACCACCAATTTTACTTTTCGGGAACGGATTTAATCAATGTCGGTATGGAATATCGATACTTATTTCGAAATTTTAATTTTTTTGGAGAAACTGCCATTTCCGACAATGGTGCCGTAGCCACCATCAATGGATTGCTTATCGGTTTGCACAGGACGGTTTCCCTTGCGCTACTTCAACGGCATTTAAGTGTGAAATACCAGGCGATATACCCGAATGTATTTGGGGAGAACAGCGTCGGCAACAACGAAAGTGGTTTTTACGCAGGCATTGAATTGAGGCCAACCAACAGAATAACAGTTAGCAGTTACGTCGATTTCTGGGAGCACCCCTGGCTCAGATTCAGAACGGATGCACCGTCCAGAGGCAACGAATGGTTTGTACGGTTCAATTATCGGATCAGAAGACAATTGAGTTTTTACGCTCAGTACAGAATCAAACAAAGAGAGCAAAATAAAACGGAAGACTTGGCTCTTCGGACGATGGAACTTGAAAGCAGAGAAAACCTGAGATTCCATCTTGCACTCAATGTCACTCCGGATCTGGAGCTAAGGACACGATTTGAACAGAGTTGGTACAATTTTGGGGACCGGAGAGAATCCGGATTCCTGGTATTTCAAGATGTCCTGTACCGCCCCCTTGGAAGTCCATTTTCCATGACCGCCCGATTGAGCTTTTTCGATACGGAGAGTTTTAACACCCGTATTTACGCCTATGAAAATGATGTGCTCTACAGTTTTAGCATACCTCCCTTTTTCGACCGGGGGTATCGCTATTACGTCAACCTGAGGTATCGGATCGTCAGGAATCTCACTCTTGAAGGCAGGGTGTCCCAGACGAGGTACCGAAACAGAGACCAAATCGGCAGCGGTTTGGAAACCATTGATGGAAATACGCGAACAGACCTGAAATTTCAGTTCCGATACGTTTTTTAAATAAGAATATTCCGGGATTCGAAAATTGACTGTGTTCAATGGTTAGACCCACATATCATCCAAGGGCGTCTGCCCCCGCAACAATTTCGAGCAGTTCTCCTGTAATCGATTCTTGTCTCGCTTTGTTGTAGTGGATTTTGAGATCCTTGAGCAAATCATTGGCATTTTCGGTGGCCTTGTCCATGGCCGTCATTCTGGCTCCGTGTTCACCAGCATGTGTATCCAGTAAACATTTGTGAAACTGAATTTCCAGTATGGTTGGGATCAACTCTTGAATTAATTCAGCTTTGGTCGGTTCAAAAATATAATCACCGGGCAAATGGTCCTGATCATCGTTTTCGACAGACTCTACAGGTTCTACAGGCAGGAATCCTTCCACCAACGGTATTTGGACTGCGGCGTTTTTAAAACTACCATAAGCGATGTCCACTTTGTCGTATTTTCCTTCGGAAAAACGGTACATAATGAGTTTAGACAACTTACTCACATTCCGGAAAGACAAGTCGAGAAAAAGATCGACATAATCGTCCACTACTTTGACTTTCTTATAGCGATTTTTGAAGTAATCGTACCCTCTTTTTCCAATACAGACAATGACCAAATTTCCGGAATCTCTCAACTCACTGTATTCTCCGTTAATTTTTGCAACAGCCGCTTTAATGATATTGGAATTAAAGGCACCACACAGTCCCCTGCTGGATGTTACAACAACGAGAAGGGCATTTTCGACTTTGCTTTTTCTATTGTACTCTGTCGTGGTATCGCCTTCCAATCCCACCAAAATATTGCCCATCATCTCTTCCAGTTTATTGGAATAAGGACGGAGGCGGGTAATGGCATCCTGGGCCTTTCTCAACTTGGCAGCTGAAACCATTTTCATGGCTTTTGTAATCTGCTGCGTAGAGTTAACCGATTGAATTCTTTCTCTTACTTCCTTTAAGTTCGCACCCATAATAGAGGACTCAATTTACACTTGAAAAATCAACTGATTACTTGTATTTGTGTGACATCTCATTGGCCAGATCAGTAACCGCTTTGATGGCGGAATCGGTGAGTTTTCCTTCTCTGAAATCGTCCAGTGCATCGGGATGTCTCTGCTCCAGATTGGACAGAAATACGGATTCAAATTCCTGTACTTTATCCACGGGAATATCTTTCAACAATCCTTTTGTACCCAGGTATATCATGGCTACTTGTTTTTCTACAGAAACCGGTGAATACTGAGGTTGTTTAAGAATCTCCACATTTCGTTTTCCCTTCTCCAAAACAGACATGGTGGCGGCATCGAGGTCGGAACCGAATTTGGAAAATGCCTCCAACTCGCGATATTGTGCCTGATCCAATTTGAGCGTACCAGATACTTTTTTCATCGATTTAATCTGAGCTGAACCACCCACTCGACTCACGGAGATTCCCACGTTAATGGCTGGTCGTATACCGGCATTAAACAGTCGCGACTCCAGGAAAATCTGGCCGTCGGTAATGGAAATAACATTGGTCGGAATATAGGCCGAAACATCCCCTGCCTGAGTTTCAATAATGGGTAGTGCTGTCAGCGATCCACCTCCTTTAACCATGGGATTCCCGTCTTCGTCCTTTCCGTTTTTCAAACTATCCGGCAAGTCGTTCATTTGTCTTGCGATCTCGTCGTTCTCAATGACTTTTGCGGCCCTCTCCAACAATCTGGAGTGAAGGTAAAACACATCTCCGGGATAAGCTTCACGTCCGGGAGGTCTTCTCAGCAAAAGTGAAACCTCGCGATAAGCAACGGCTTGTTTTGAGAGATCATCGTAGATAATTAAAGCCGGTCGACCCGTATCCCGGAAGTACTCCCCTATTGCTGCTCCGGCAAAAGGAGCGTAAAACTGAAGGGGTGCAGGATCGGAAGCAGAAGCCGATACAATCACCGTGTAATCCATGGCTCCGTTATCTTTTAACACCTTGGCCACCTGAGCCACTGTAGATGCTTTTTGACCGGAAGCTACATATATACAATAAACGGGTTCTCCTTTTTCGTAGAACTCCTTTTGGTTGATAATGGTATCCACAGCAATGGCGGTCTTACCGGTTTGTCTGTCACCAATGATCAACTCCCTTTGGCCACGGCCGATAGGAATCATTGAGTCAATGGCTTTAATACCCGTTTGCAGCGGTTCGTAAACAGGCTGACGGTAAATAACACCGGGTGCTTTTCTCTCCAATGGCAAATCGTATTTTTTGCCTTCTATCGGTCCAAACCCGTCAATGGGCTCTCCCAGGGGATTGACCACTCTTCCGACAAACTCTTCACCGACCTGAATAGAGGCAATTTTATTGGTTCTCCTCACCGTAGAACCCTCTCTGATATCGTCACCGGGGCCCATCAGAACGACCCCTACGTTGTCTTCCTCGAGGTTGAGCGTAATGGCCTGAACACCGTTTTCAAACTCTACAAGTTCACCGGCCTGTACACTGGTGAGCCCGTATATACGAGCGATACCATCGCCCACCTGCAAAACAGTACCCACTTCTTCAAGTTCGGCCTGTGATTTAAATCCAGCGAGTTGTTCCTTGAGAATTGCTGATATTTCGTCTGGCTTAATTTGACTCATCTTTTATGTAAATTTAATTTTATACAAATATTTTTCAGGAAATTCTTTCTTTAATCTGAGCGGAGTAAAACTCCTTCTTTATGGCGTTCAATTCGTATTTTATGCTCGAGTTGATGACCTTATCCCCAAAGTCGAGTACCAATCCACCTATGATTTTCGGATCGACTTTGGTCTTGAGCTCCACTTGTTTGATATCTTTTATTTTTTCAAGAGTAGTGATGATTTTATCAATCAGTGATTGATCTGCACTTATAGCAGTAATCAAAGTCACTTTGGTGATGCCCTTCAGTCGGTTGTACTCGTCTCTGGCACCCTCAAAAATATCAGCAACCAGCTTTTCTCTTCCTTTTCTGATAAGGATTTCGATGAATTCCATCGTCAGTTTGTGAACAGAATCGCTGAACAACTTCGTGTTGATTTCTTTTTTCGTACCCGGTTTGATCACAGGACTTTTCATCAACAGGTAATAGTCGCGGTTATTCAAAACCTCCAAAACCAGGTTGACATCCTTATTCACCTCTTCCAAGGCATTCTGATCTTCAGCGAGGCTGATCAGACTTTGGGCATACCTTTGAACTATTCTGTAATTTGACATAAGTTAAATTGTAATCATTGACAATCCGGATACCGGTTCGTCTCAATTGCTTTGAATTTCTCCTACCAGTTTTTCCACATACGCTTTATGAGCCTGATCCGAGTCCAGTTCTTTTCTGAGTACTTTGGCTGCAATATCCAGGGCCATATTCCCCACTTCATTTTTCAACTCTTTGATCGCGGCCATTTTTTGGCTCTCAATGTCATTTTTGGCATTTTGCACGATTACAGCGGCTTCTTCCTTGGCCCGTTTTTTGGCCTCGTTCAGCATATAGTCCCGTGCCTCTTTTGCCTCATGAAGAATTTGAGAACGCTCTTCCCGCGCTTTGGCGAGGAGTTCCTCGTTTTCGTCTTTGAGGTTTTCCATTTCCTGCCGTGCTATTTTAGCAGCATCGAGGGCGTTTTGAATGTCGTATTCGCGAGTTTTCAGCGCTTTGACTATAGGTCTGAAAGCAAATCTTCCAATGATAAAAAGAAAAGCGGCAAATATGATTGTAGACCAAATAACCAATCCCGGATCCGGTCTAAAAACTGTAAAATCAGCTAAAAAGAACATCTGATGTAGTTTTAGGTTTTTAAAAAAAAGTTGCACCGACAAAATTGTCGATGCAACATTTTTAAGCTTAAATTATGCAATCAACATCAGGATCATAGAAATCAATGCAGCTCCCTCAATAAAGGCAGCCATAAGGATCATATTTCCCCTGATATCATTTGCAGCTTCTGGTTGTCTGGCAATAGCTTCCATAGCTTTTCCTCCAATCTGACCAATGCCAATCGCAGCAGCCAGGGCTGAAAGCGCCAAACCAATGTAAATTAATGTTCCAGTCATGATAATATAAATTTAATGATTAATGATGTGCTTCTTCAGTTGCGGCACCCAAATAGGATGCTGTTAATATAGTAAATACAAATGCTTGAACGAGAGCGATTATCAATTCGATCGCCATCATAAATATCGTCAATGGAATGGCCATAACCAGTCCTGAAAGGGACCCCGTTAAGTTGGTTCCAGAATCTCCAAAAATAAATATTAAGCTTACAAATGCGACTATCACGATGTGTCCTGCAGTAATGCTCGCAGACAAACGCAACATCAGCGTGATCGGCTTAATAAACATCCCGATAAACTCTACCGGGGTTAAAATAAATTTCACAGGAACCGGAACCCCCGGCATCCAAAAAATATGTTGCCAATAATGTTTGTTGCCTACAAAGTTTACAGCGAAAAAGGTAAATAGAGCCAAAACCATAGTCACAGCCAGATTTCCGGTAACGTTAGCACTGCCCGGGAAAAAAGGAATTTGACCGAACAGGTTTAAAGCGAGAATAAAAAAGAAAATACAAAGGAGGAATGGGAGAAAACGATCGTACTTTTCACCCAAAAATGGCCGGGCGACATCATCCTGAATAAAGACAATGATGGTTTCCATGAAATTCTGAAAACCCTTGGGCGCCATCCCTTCACGTCTTCGATATGCTTTAGCTACCGATAGGAATACCCATGATAGAAAAACAAAAATCAACAACATGGAAAAAACATTCTTAGTGATGGAGAAGTCGTAATACGAAGTAATGGATCCTCCGAAAAAACATCCATCTATGGTACTTTTCCACTCCAATTGGTATTCCTGTCCCTGATACTGTACAAAAAGAGTGGGTACCACATCTCCACACCTGTTTTCTGCTTCTCTCTTGGTAAAACCATCTATAGCCACTCTTCCCGAGGGGAAATTTTCGGCATCCTTAACGCGGTAAATACTGCCGTGATTCAACACATATTTATCAATAGCTATCGTACCGTTCCCGTAGGTCTCGGGATTGAATTGTCTGGTTGACCTGAGAAGGGTCCAACCTTCTCCTGGAGCATATAACATCACCGGCAAATGAAAATACCAATCCCCTCCAATGTGAAATGCATTGGCATCCACTATGTGCCCAATGGCCTTTTCTCCGGCATCAAATTCCGCTTCGAAGGGCTCGATCGGCAAACCAACTTCTTCCTGATCATCCGTCTGAACTCCGGCTGCAAACAATGCATTACTCAAGGAAGAAAGAGCAATTACAACGCTAAAAGTGAAAAGGAAAAATCCCCTCATCGATTTGTTTTTTCATTATGGTTTCAAAAATCGCTGCAAAGGTATGATTTAAAAATTATATTCCATTAAAAAATATTGAAATTCGGAAAAGGTTTTTTGTCGGCCCTATACACCTCTCTTTATATCCGCTC
>SKYC01000155.1 GCA_007128085.1 Saprospiraceae bacterium
ACTCCATCCAGACTTCCTCCACCATAATTGGGCTGAAAAGCATTGCCAGTGGTGGGGAAATCGTCAGAACTTGTCACCGTGGCAACATAAATGTTGTCAGAATCGTCCACCATTATTTCTCCTCTGAACTGATCGCCGTAATTCCGAGCCAGGACAAAATCCAGTGCATTGATTCCATCGTTGTTATTCCCTCCTACATAGGTGGATCCTATGAGGTCGTTTCCGTCTTCATTCATTACCGTTACGACTATATCCGCTCCGTTGATGTTGATGCTGTTGGTCACATTGGGAATGAGCGCATCGCCTCCCCTTAAGTTAGAACCAAAAGCAGCGGCTGTGGTGGGGAAGTTGTTAGAACTCGATATTCCCAGTACTACCAGTTCATTTCGCGAATTGACAATCAGACTGGTGGGAATGTCCGATTGATTGCCTCCCACGTAAGTGGAATAAATTCTCTGCGTTCCGTCGGCGCTGAATTTGGTAATTCCCATATCTACGAAGACATTCCCGGCGAAGGGCTCGGCGTTATAGCTGATTTGAAATGCGCCGGTGGTGGTTGGGTAGCCGGGTTCAAAGACAGTACCCGCTGCATACAATTCTCCGTTGGGACCCGGTGTTGCAGTGGTGCCCCAATTGTCCCCTATGGAACCGCTGTATGTGGAAAAAATTAAAACGGGGTCAATAATTAAGGGAATCTCCGGATCGTATCCTTTGGGAAGGGAAAATCCGATGGTGGAATCTCTTTTTGTGAAAAAAGATTCGACATACACTTCCTCCCCTTCGATCATTTGAAAGGTGTACGGCTTTTGTTCGAAAATATCGTGTATACCGGTGTGAAACTTGAGGTTGGCATCCACTTGTTCAATTTTTTCCAACCCCTCGTACTCCAATTGAATTTGTCCGGGATCTGCTCCCGGGTGAACCACAAAATCGTATTTGAGCACCCCGTTTTGCATATATATTTTGTAATCCACTCCCTCGTAGACATTTTTTAGCTCCACTTTTTCATAGACCCTGACATCCCTGGCCCATTTCGATGGGTCGTTTCCCCGGAAGTAATTAAAATACTCAGTAGAAGGGCTATGGCCGATGTGATTTTTGATGGTATTTCCGCCCTTGAAATGAACTTTAAAGGCAAAAGATTGGACGGGGTAATCCCAAAACGAACAATTTTTATCGAATTTACAGGCAGCTCGTTTTTTAAGGTCTTCGGGATCTTGTTGAAACCAGGTCAGACCTTCTTCTTCGATGTACAAAATGCTGGATCCAAAATTGGCGCGATAGAGAACATGAGAAGGCCATTGCCCTTTGTTTTCCTTAAAAACCCGTTCTTTGATTTCAGGGATTTCAACAGGAGGTTTTACAACGTGGGCTATGGCATTTCCGGGAATAAATACTGTCCATAAAAACAAGAGAGTGATAGGAATCCAAATTAATTCGCATCTGTAAAATGGTCTAACAGAGTTTGTGAGTTCGATTATCTTCAATGCAGTGTGCTTTATGGCAGTAAATTAGGTTATTGTTAAACGATGAATTTATAAATAGAGTGCCTGACTTCTCATTTCGCTGTATATTTATGTTTGATCTGTGAATTTAACAAACAAGGTAATAAACTTTGTTGAATGAATTTTGCATATTTACAAAAATTAATAATTTGGATACAATTCCATACTTAGGAGTAAATAGTTTACCGGACTCCCCTATTTTTGCAAAATGATAGACAAACTCAAAGCCATTAAGGATCGGTTCTTTCTACTCGAAGAACAGATGTCGGATCCCGAAGTCGTGGGGGATCAGAAAAAATTTGCCCGCCTGCACAAAGAGTACAAAGAAATGACTCCGGTGGTAAAGGCTTTCGACCGGATGACGGAACTTCTGGATCAGATAGATCAGGCCAAAGAATTACTTAAAGAGGAGGATGAGGAAGTAAGAGAAATGGCGAAGGCCGAGCTGTCAGAACTCTATGCCACAGTGGAACAACTTAAGTTGGAACTGAAAAAAATGATGATCCCCAAAGATCCTGAAGATGAAAGCGATGTGATTTTTGAGATCAGAGCCGGTACCGGTGGGGACGAAGCAGCCATTTTTGTAGGCGATTTATTTAAAATGTATAGTTCCTATTTCGAGGAGAAGGGCTGGAAGTACGAGATTTTAAGTCTGAACGAAGGGACTTCCGGGGGCTACACCAAAGTTGTTTTGGAAATTGTTGGCCGGGATGTATACGGTGGACTGAAGTACGAATCGGGTACCCACAGGGTGCAGCGTGTACCAAAAACAGAATCCCAGGGAAGAGTGCATACTTCTGCAGCTACAGTGGCTGTATTGCCAAAATACGAAGAAGATGAAATCGACATCAACAAGGAGGATCTAAGGGTAGATACTTTTCGATCCAGTGGGGCAGGAGGTCAGCATGTAAACAAGACCGATTCCGGCGTGCGATTGACCCACTTGCCGACAGGAATAGTTGTGGAGTGTACCGATGGCCGTTCCCAGATTAAGAACCGGGAGATCGCTCTCCAAAGGCTTTACCAAAAAATAAAAGACGAAAAGAGGAAAGAGGAGCAGTCGACCCTTGCCGCTCAGAGAAGATCCCTGGTGGGAACCGGTGATCGCAGTGGAAAGATACGGACTTATAATTATCCCCAGAACCGCCTGACCGACCACCGGATTAATTTGACACTTTACAATTTGGACCAAGTGGTTGCCGGAAAACTCGGAGATATTGTAGAGGCTTTGCAATTGGCAGAAAATGCTGAAAAAATGCAAGAGGGAATGACAGAGGATTGAGCAAGGTATTCGTATTGTCCAACCCATTATTGGAATGAACGCTTGCGCGGACTGTGAAAAGTTATGGAAAAATTTAACCAGATGGATAAGATAAAAATTGCAATTGTGACTGGAGGGCTGAGGGAGGAGCGCGTCATCTCCTTGAAAAGTGCTGAATTTATTGAAAAAAACTTAAATCCCAAAAAATATCAGTCAAGGGTCATTTTATTGGACTCCAACAAGTGGTACGACAGGGATAGCGGAGCAGAAGTTGACAAAAACGATTTTTCGATTGAAGTAAATGGTGTCAGATTGAATTTTGACCAGGTCTATCTGGCCATTCACGGCTCACCGGTAGAGGACGGAAAAATTCAAGGATACTTTGACTTACTGGGTTTGCCTTACAGTACTTGTGATACATTTACCAGTGCTCTGAGTTTTAACAAACAGGCCACCAAAAATTTTCTGGCCGCTTTTGGAATTCCCATGGCTCCCTCCGTACTGCTTAAAAACGGCAGAATGCCTGAAAAAGCCGAAATGGAATCGTTGGGATTTCCGGTATTTGTCAAGCCCAATCAACACGGTTCAAGCTTTGGAATATCGAGGGCCGACAATTGGAATGAATTACAAGATTCCTGTGCTCACGCCTATTCCTTCGACCGAGAAGTAGTAGTTGAGGCTTACATGGAAGGCAGAGAATTTTCCTGTGGGGTTGTAAAAAAGAAGGGAAAAACCCTGGCCCTGCCGGTGACAGAAATTATACCGGAAACCGAATTCTTTGATTACGCAGCCAAATACGAACACAAAAGCGAAGAAATAACCCCGGCAGAGATCAGTGACTCTGAATCTGCGAGCTGCCGTCAACTGGCGGGGAACATATACGATCTGATGAATTGCAGAGGAATGGTGCGGGTGGATTTTATTTTGAATCAGGGGATTTTCAAAATGTTGGAACTGAATACCGTACCCGGATTATCTCCGGAGAGTATTATCCCCGCACAAGCCTGGGCACTGGGCTGGAGTTATACGGAATTTTTGGATATTGTCATTGAGGATACATCAAAAAAGTAGAGGGGGATAAGCACTTCTTGAAGGGATATAAATAAAAAAAGGGTGACAAAATTGCCACCCTTTTTTTACTATAAATTACCATATAGGTTATCTGGGAGTATAAATACTCAGGCCAGAGTCACCAAATCCGTTGCTCCATTCAATCTGGAAGGTTCCGTTGGGGTTTATTTGTCCCGAACCGTTGAATTCATCATCGCCGTATACCACATCGGGTTGGCTGACAACACTCAAACCGGGACCGTCACACTGACCGTTGATCTGCGCTGGATTGTCCGCTGATCCATAACAGTTGGCATACATACCACCTGTAATATCAGTTATCTCGAACAAACCCTCCCCGAGAATCGTAACCTGTACGACATTGGTCACTCCCTCGCATCCAGCAGGATCCGTCATGGTAGTCACTACATCGTAGGTTCCTGAAATCAGGTAGTCACAATCGATACTCGCCATGGTAATGGTGTGAGTCGCATTGTTTCTGTCCGGTCCGGGCAATCCAATGGATCCATTGGATACACTGCTTATAGACAGTGTAATAATGGCATCGTCAGGATCAATCGCTCCTCCCCCTAAGGGGTTAATAACGATGGTGTTCCTGAATGCATTGGAAGTGTCGAAAGTTAAAGTCTCCAGCGGAGTGGCAAATTCAAAATCAACACCTTCTTCAGCGTTTTCAAGAGTCACCTCAATCTCAGCCGTAGCTGAAGCTGATTGGCCCTGAGGAGATGAGAATATGACATCTACAGAGATGGGATCAGTAGAGGTTTTAACCGTATTGGTTACCTCTCTGTTGAAATAAACAAACTCACCTTCATCGAACATAAAGTCTTCGGCATCGCCGCAGGAAGTAAATACCAGGGCGAAGGACAAAAGACTGAGAATTAATATATTTAATTTAAATTTCATTTTTTCAGTTTTTAATTAATTAATAACCAGGATTTTGCACCATATTGTCATTGGCAAATACTTCAGCTTCGGGTATGGGGAAAACAAATCGGTGATCTCCTGCTTCCAGTTCACATCTGTTAGCGGCACAATCACCTCTGTTGTTAGATTGATCCCATCTTAGAAAATAAAAAAATCGGCTGCTTTCGTAGACAAGTTCCTTTCTACGCTCCGTTTGAATGGCCTGGAAAAGCGCCTCTCCGGTTTCTCCGGGAGAAACAAATCCGGCAATTCTAGCAGTTCTGATGGCATCCAAGTCGGCCAAAGCCGAAGACTGATCTCCGGTTTGGTAATGAGCTTCTGCTCTCATCAAGTACAGATCAGAAGTTCTGAAAACTTTGGCGTCCGCCAAACCGGGGATACTTGGATCTCCGATGTACTTGGTAACCCTTGGCCATCTTGTCACGTCAAAGAAAGCATCGAATCGAATGTCGTTGCTTTGATCGTACAAGTCCAGAAGGTCTTCAGTTGCCCAGAAATAACTCGCGTCCAAACTGTTGATGTAAAAAATGTTACCAACGGCTGCACTTCCCGGTGTGAAATTGATTTTAAAGATATTTTCACCGGCTACATCCAGTTGGTTCCACATTCCAGCATAAGTAGCACCTGTCGCCAGGGGCGGAGCTCCAGCATCCAGTGCATTGTTAACCTGCGTAATGACTTCGCTGTAGTTGGCTTCGTAAAGAGCAACTTGTGCCAGCAAAGAATGTTTGGATGCTCGATCAAAAACAAATGTTCCAAAAGGAATATCCGCCAGGCTCATAGCTTCTGAAATATCGGCCCTGATGGCTGCAAATACTTCATTGGTAGTCATTCTCGCCGGCTGCTGGATCAAACTGATCTGAGTAACATAAGGCACACTGAGTTCAGATCCGCCTTGAGATGGCTCAGCAAATAATTTGTGAGCGTGAAAGTGAACCAATGCTCTTAGAGACAAAGCCTGAGCTCTGATCTCATTCAATCGTTGGCGATCGGCCTCCGTAGGAGGATCAAAACCGGGGGCATTGTTAATGATTAGATTGGCTCGGTATACAGTTGTATAAAACCTCGACCAGATGGCCTCCGCATTCTGGTCATCCGAAGCGTAACTCCAGTTGTGTACAAACGCTCCCTGCCCGTTGTTCTGGGGCGAAATTTTCAAGTCGTCCGCAGCCCAGGCTTCCATGGCGATTTTGAGCTCGCCGTAGTAAGCTCCTGCTGTAAAACTCGAGTAAACACCATTGAGCAGCAATTCAAACTCTTCCATAGTGTCATAGTTTGCACTGACTTGATCATGTGGTGATAGCTCGAGTTTGTCTTCGCAGGCGTAGACAAACAGCAATAAAAATCCTGCTAATAATATATGTAATTTCTTCATTGTTAAATTGTTTTTTTATGATTAAAATCCGACGTCAACACCAAATGTAAATGATCTCTGCGGCGGATACTCAAACTGTGCAATGTTGTTGTTGATCTCGGGGTCAAAACCGGTAAAGTTAGTAATGGTAAATAAGTTTTGACCGGATACATACACCCGGATGTTTCTGAACGTATTGCTGTTGAGTACCGTGCTCGGAATCTGGTAAGCCAGCGTGATATTTCTCATACGGAAAAAATCTGCTTTCTCGATGTCTCTGCTGGAAAACTGACGCGGATCATCGACCCGTGGTACATTGGTGATGTCACCCGGCTGTTCCCACATGTTGTTCATCTCTTTACTTTGGTTAAACTGTGCAAAGTTGGGGTTGGTAATGAAGAAAGTCTGGTTGTTAAACAACTCGTGACCCGCTGCAAATACACCCAGAGCAGACAAGTGGAAATTCCGGTAGTGAAGGTCGGTAAATACACTTCCGTTGTGAGGAGGTATGTAAGAACCCAATGCCACGCGGTTACTGGCAGAAAAATTATTGGTGACATTTCCATCGATGTCAAGGTACAAAGCTTCTCCATTGGCCGGATTAACACCTGCATAGCGAACCACATAATGCGATCCTATAGGCAATCCTTCCCTAACAATTGAAGTTCCAGATTCAAACTCTGAAACTTGACCGAGGTCGGTAATTTCATTATCATTGTAAGCGTAATTGGCTCC
Source organism: Saprospiraceae bacterium (assembly GCA_007128085.1). GTDB lineage: Bacteria > Bacteroidota > Bacteroidia > Chitinophagales > Saprospiraceae > PWJY01. Next base: position 6,854 of record SKYC01000155.1, read on the forward strand.
TACAGACCATCTCATATCCGGAGTGTTGACCACGGCTACCTCCAGCTCTACTTCAACTCCTCTGTTTCTCAAACTACCTGCATTGATGGTCTGAGCACTCCATCCTGTGGTTCTGGGTAATTGTTGAGAAATTAAATAATCAGTAGTCTCATTGTTGTACAGGTTGATTTCACCCATCACTCTGTTTCGGAAAAGAGAGAAATCAATATTGAAATTCAACCCCTTAAGAGCTTCCCACTGAAGATCCGGATTACCCGGAGTAGAAGGAAGCAAAGCGGGTTGTCCACCGTATGAACCGGTATTCAAAAGAACCAATCGGGTGTAATTGCCCAATGAAGCCTCTGTACCCAATGAACCGTAGCTAAGAGCTATTTTGAGGTTGTCTACCCAGTTGACATTGAAAAATTGCTCTCTGTCTATGTTCCAACTCGCTCCCACACTGTAGAAGATTCCAGAACGATTCTCCTGTCCGAAAACGGAAGAAGCATCCCTCCTTATGGTAGATGACAGGTTGTATCGACTGTCAAAAGTGTAATTGAGCTCTCCGAAATAAGAGTTGATGGCTCTTTCTGTTTTACCACCACCCACAACCGGAATGAATCCGTTGTCACCTGATCCGGGAGTAATTCCAGCCGGAGTGCGAATTCCGGATGACAAACCGTATCCTGTGAAAGAAAAGGATTGTCCATTGGTATAACGGTATTCCTGACCGGCAGTCAATCGAAATTCGTGTACATCTTGTATCAATCTGCGGTATTGCAGGGTATTAAAACCGGTTAAATTAAAAGTCCTGGCAAACGACCGGCCGAGGGAACCCTGAGTTCCTCTTACCGTACCACTTAGGGCTGAAGCAGGATCGATGTATCGGTTGCCTTCGTTGATCTGGTAACGTGTACCCCAGTTGGTTCTCGCGGTAAGTCCGGGCAATATATCTATTTCAAAATATCCGCTCAAGTTGGCCGCATTTCTTCTCGTCGTATTTTCATTCAGATCGATGTCCTCGATGAAGTTACGACCTACA
>SKYC01000379.1 GCA_007128085.1 Saprospiraceae bacterium
CATGGATTACCGGGCTTAATTATTAAAGCTTCCTATTCCGATGGAAATAGAGTATTGAACTTAGAACAATTTGGAAAACTTGATAATCCACTGCTCAGCAAGAAAAAATTAGGTCTTGACCAATTAAATTACGACAAACTACCGAATCATTGCGACCTCAGTAAAGATTTTGAAAATTACATGCGTATTATCAAAGCTCAGCTTGGCGATCCGGATTGCACGAATTGTCCCAGTAGACTGGAGGAAATCTCCTGGGGCGAATGCTTTGACGAATGTGATTAAAGAGTGACATTAAATCACAATTTAGGGGTGGATGTAAAGCCAAAATATTTAAAATATCCATTATGAAAAAAATAAACATCTTCGCAATCATTTCATGCTTCTTAATTCTTTCCAATCTTGGAGCCCAGGAAAATTACTTTTTCCAGTATAACCTAATCAATTACAGCAGTCCCACAAAGTCAGTTACAACAGAGTATCACGAGTGGATTGATGGGGAGCAATTCACCCTTTTCACTGAAACCAACAGGGAATCATCAAGTAAAATTGAAAGAGAGGAGGAAGATGGGCAGATTCACTATCAATTATACACCACCCCAAAACTAGAGGACCCACAATTCCCCGCATACAGAAATCCGGCCAATAACTACACCATAAGAACGGTAGTGGATCCCGATGGATTTTTAACCCAAACAGAAACCACGGTGATTAAGGAGGAGATGTATTCCTTCGATTGGGTGATTACCGGAGAACAAAAATACATCGACAGTCTGCTGTGTTTTCAGGCAATTACTGAATTTAGATGTCAGGAGTTTGAGGTCTGGTACAGTCCGGACATCCCAATAAGTTCCGGCCCCTTTATTTTGCATGGCTTACCGGGTTTGATTGTTGAGGCTGCCTATAACGACGGAAACAGAGTCTTTAAACTAGAGTATTTTGGTAAACTGGAACAGCCACTGCTCAGCATGGAAAAATTGGGTTTTGGCCAATTGAACTACGACGAGCTTCCGGATCATTGCGACCTCAGTGAAAACTATGAAGATTACTTGCGAATTCTCCGGGCTCAAATGGGCGATCCGGATTGTACAAACTGCCCCAGTAGGTTAACTGGAATCACATGGGGCGAATGTTTTGACGAATGTGAATAAAAAAGGTTCACAAACTGATTCCAGTGAAGCTTTCAAATGGCTTGTCTGACTGAAAAGTATGTCTTTAATCTTTGACCATTAAAACAATCATTATGTGGAATAAATTTTTACTCTCAGTAATTATAGTTGTTTTTTGTTTAAATGGAGGGGCGACCCAAAGCAATCAGTATTACTTTGTTTACCAATTCACCGACCAAAATACACCCGGTATATCCGTAATGCAATACCACGAGTGGGTGGATGGCCATCATTACTCCATAGTTATCGACAGTAGTAAGGTTGACCGAATACGACAGGTGGAAAAAGATGAGCGCGGCCTCATTTCTGATGTTAGGACTACATATACATTTAATTATCTCGGGACCCGACTGCCGGTTTACAAAAACTACAACGACAATTCCATCGTAAGAACCGTTGTTAGTCCGGAGGGCTTTTTAAGCGACCCTAAAACCGAAATCATTGCAGAAGACTTGAACGATTTTAAATGGGAATTGACCGGTGAGAGCAAATACATTGACAGCTTGCTCTGCTATAAAGCAATCACCCATTTCCGATGTCAGACTTTTGAGGTGTGGTACAGCCCGGAAATACCCGTCAGTGCGGGACCAACTGTCCTCCACGGTCTTCCCGGCCTGATTGTTCAAGCAGAAATTTCCGAAATGGAAAACCAATCTATCACATTGAAGAGCTTTGGGAAATTGAAGCATCCCACCCTAAATAAAAGCGAGTTTGGATTTGATCAATTGGATTTCAGTGAATTGCCTACTTACTGTGATCTAAAGGAAGCATTTGACCGATTTGTAAGCATTATTAAAGCACAGGCAGGAGACCCCGATTGTACCAATTGCGAGATGATTGTCCACAACCTCTCCTGGTCAGAATGCTGGGACAATTGTGAATAAAAAACTTCTACCATGAGAAAACTCTACATTTGCATATTGTTATTATTGGTTTTGGGTGGGTACCCCCCCACTGAGGCTCAGGAATTAAAGATAAGGGTACTCGATAAAAACGAGATGAAACCCGTTTTTCACGCCAGTGTTGTGTATTCGACAAAAGAAAAGTCCGGGCCGAATTTATTCGGTTTCACCGATGAAGATGGATGGCTTCAACTCCAACCCATCGGTCCGGAGGACACCCTATGGCTGGACCTCCACCACCTCAATTATCAAGCCCTGAGTACCGTCCTCATACCTCCTCACCAATTCGAAGACGGGGAGGAGATTCTTCTGACTCCGCGCGACCACGAATTGCAGGAGGTACAAATTGAAGCCCCTGCCGTTTACGGGGAGAGTACCCCCGATACGCTTACCTATGTTGTGGATTCTATACGCACTTTGAGCAGCGCCAAAATTGAGGAGGTACTCAGGGAAATTGAGGGCCTCAATATAGACGGCGATCGGATCACATTCCGGGGAAAAGCGGTCTCCCGGGTCTTCCTGGACGGAGTGGATGTCGCCGCAGATTCCTATATGACGCTGGTAGATGCCATCAATTCGGACATCATTGAAGAGATCGATATCGTCAGCAATTACAATCCCAACCCCATCCTCAGCGATTTCCGAAGGGATGAGACGGTCATTAACCTCAAATCCAACAACCGGGCGGGGTACATGCTCAGCGGAAATGCCGGCCTGGGGCTGTCCCACAACGACCTACTGATGAGCAGTGTGGATCTGACGGGCATTTCTCCTTACATGAAAAACATTTTTCGCTTTACCCGAAACAGGGTTTCACAAACTGTTTACCGTCCGGCTTCCGTCCCGGGAGAAATATCCCCTCTTCGGCTCCCCCTGGGCCAATCCAGCCAAACCTACAGTGCTTCTGCTCTCTTTTCTCCAGTGGGATCCAGCACTTACCGCTTCGACCAAAGCGTTATTGGAGGGGCTGTGCTCACCGGCCTGCCCATTGGACGAACCGGAAATCTTAGAAACTCCAATTACATTCAAAAGCAAGAGCTCGATCAGTCCAACTTTATCGAGCGAAGGATGCTATTGCCCGACACAACTTACATGTACAATTACGACATGGGATTTGGCTTCGATCAATACTTCATTCGGTCAGAAACTGAGTTTGACTACTATACCGAGCAATCATTTATCAATTTATACCTGATTGGAAACCTTCCTTTTGCAAATTCTTCTGAACAAAAGGGCTACAGCGGACAGATTGCCGACACCATTTCCAATCACTTTGAATTGGACGACAGCTACCACCTGGAGGCCGGTGGGGAGTACTCCAGATTACTGGGTGATTGGGTGCTCCATATCGAAAACGAATCCAGCCTCAACAAAATATCGGAGCGCTGGATCAACAACAATGCCCGCACCACCAAACTCCGGGGAAAGGAAGGACCCTTTATTGACCGTCTGGAAAAAAGGACGGGAGATTTTGAAACCACCTTTAGCCTTCACAAATCTATTGAAACACTCAACCTCAGTACCGGCTTGGTTCACCACTATCACAACACCATCAATCGACTGAACAATACTTTTGATCCTGAGACCGAAACACTTTTTTACCAATCAAAATCCGAGTACAATACACACTCCATCGGAGGCCTGATCGAAATTTCCGGTGGCAGGGAACGCGGCCCCATTCAATACAGACTTTCAGCACAAGGAGGATTTACTAAACTGGATTGGAGCTCCAGGCAATCCGATGTTCAAAAGCGGAATTTTCCCCACTTTTCCGTCGGTGGCAACCTGAACAGGAACCTGAGAAAAGGCAGATCTATCTCCTTCAATTACCACTACGACCAGCAAGTCGTGCGTCCTCAATATTTTCTCCCGGACAGCCTGCTGCTTCCAACTTATAGCATCCATCTCGGTTACGAGGGAAAGGGATATACCCAAACACATCAGTTCAATATTCTTTATAAAAATATAAGAATCGATAAATTGTTCGACTTCAACATCAACATGGATGTTATGTATCACCCCACCACCGTGGTGCCGGATGTCGTTCAATTCCTGGAGTACAATCAACGCAGGTTTACAGAACAGGAGGGTTGGTCTCAATCGGCCCAGTTCAACTGGACTCAACACTTCATCGACTCCTATTGGCATCTCGAAGGAAGAGTCCGAATAGGTTACAATCAAATGAAAAGAAGGCTCAACCATATCGACATCAACACTCACTACCATTCCTACTCCAACCAATTGACAGCCATTTACCGGAAGAGAACGGTTGAACTCCAATTGGTCAATGAACTTTTTTACACACGCATACGAACAGAGCCTACATTCAACCGCATCAACAACCTTCAGTGGGCGCAGGAAGCGGGATTTAAGTACAAATCCTACAGCGACAAACTGCAGGCGCGTCTGAGTGGGAAGTATTACCGCTTCACAGAGGGAGGAGATTCTTTCATCAGTCTCGACTTTTCTATCAGGTACCATCCCACCGAGCAAATTCGCCTGAGACTCCGGGGTCACAATTTATTGGGACAGGATAATTTTACACTCGAGCGGTTCACGCCACATTCCATCAGTGCTCAATCCTTTGGTTTGAGAGAGCGATTTGTCGGTTTGTTTTTGTATTACTTTTTTTCCTGATCTCCCTACCCTGAAATCCACCAAACGGGGTCAAGGAGGGATTCGTTTTGGTTTGAAATCGGGAGAGAAAAAATAAAAATGCGGGATTCCGGCTTTTTTTTCAATAATTGGTTTCATATTTGCAATACGGCAAGGGTAGCTTAGCGTTATATCGTGCGTGCGAAAGTTGGTCGACCTTAAATCCGGAGAAAAAATCCGGATTGGCCCACCCAATGAAGCCGTTGTAATTACATTGAGTCATAAAATTATAAAAAAAATGAAAGCCATCTTTACGCTGATCATTGCCCTGAGTTTTGGAACGGGCATCTTATTTGCCCAGGAAAATTCCGAATCTACCGGTCCCGAAATCACCTTTGAAAGCACCACCGTTGACTACGGCACCATCGAAAGAGGTTCCGACGGCAACCGCGTCTTTAAATTTACCAACACGGGCGACAAGCCCCTCATCATCACCAACACCCGCGGGAGTTGTGGCTGCACTGTTCCCAGACACCCACAAGGTGCCATTTTACCCGGTGAGTCCGAAGAAATTGAGGTTCGATACGACACCAACCGTCTGGGGCGCATCAATAAAAGCGTAACCGTAAGTACCAATGCCGGTAGTCCCGTCAGACTGCAAATAACCGGAGAGGTCATAAATACAGAAAATTGACCAGGGTATATCTTCATCTAAATAACTAAGGAAACCAAAAAAATACGGACCCCCTCAGACGGATATCCGATATCCATCCATTCGATATGGTTTGAATCGGCTTGTTTCCTGAAGTATGCCGTGAGAAAACTGGTTCTACTTTTTTTCGAAGCACCTCATTTTATACCCCTGTAAGGAAGCGCCCCAAAGCACTTCCCGCATTTTCGATTAACCTAAAAATCGGCCGGGCACCCAACTACCCATCGCTCGCCCATCTGTATCTGTGTACATTGGATGTGTCAAAAAAAATGGACTGACAGTTTCCGGATTTTTTTAACCTGTCCGTTCCCAGTTCTACATGGCTTCTAACTGCATTTCGAAAAGTCTGTTCTAAAATTCCCGGGGTTAACTGGGTACATTTCTACCACTTAATACACTATATTAGCAGAAGGATTCATTTAAACCAATCGCTTTGCTCAGTCAGAACCAAATACAACAAGTCCGGGAGTCCCTTGAAATAATAGAGGAACTCTACCCTTTGGTAGCGGGAGGAGACCCGGCTTCAGAGGAGGGACTTGAGCAAGTGTATCACCGAATCATCCACACACTGTTGAGCGAAGAAAAGCTCCACTTTTCTACCGGATTTTCAGCCCTATCCTATATAGGTATTAAGTATCAGCTCGATGGGAAACTCATGTACGAGTTGCACGCCTATCGAAAATCACTGGAGTCTGCCCCGGCCAAAACTCCCTCTTTTGAAAAACGCGCATACCGGAGTATGGCTGAACTGCTGTGCAAACTTTTGAAACGGGATCTGCCGGATTTCATTCAATCCATCGACATCCAACCCGGAAATCCGGGAGAAAAAAAGAGTGAGAAAAACACCTATGTAGCCGCCGAGAAAGTTCTTTTCACGGGAAAAAAACAGGGCGACTCCTGGATTGGCCTGAGTGAAGAAAGGGGTGGAGCCGCCATGGCATTTGATTTGGACCGGGCCCGGTTTTTTGAAAAAAACCTGGAAGAGCTGATGGAACACGGAAGGCCGAACACCACTCTACTCCTCAAGGAATCAGAAATCGACAATCGGGGCGTTTGGCATCCCCAAATGATCGTTATCGAACCCGACTTCATCATCGATGTCACCGCTGTGGCCTCCTGCATTCAGCCGGACGGTCATTTTCCATCTATCCATTTACTCAAAAAATTTCTACCTCCCAAGACCACCAAGTATCTGTTGGGGGGACACATGGCCAATTACTTTCTGGACCGATTGATCGCCAATCCCTCTTTGAAGTACGAAGAGCTGATAAAAGAATCATTTTTTGTCGACCCCATTGGTTTTTGTACCCTTTCGAATGAAGAGGTTCAGTTTCTCGCTGTGCGAGCGGTACATTACTACCGGAACCTGGTTCGTCTGATCAAAGACAATTTTCTGGCCGAAGGAAAAGACCTCGGCGAATTCTCTGTAGAACCCTCCTTTTACTCTCCCCAAAACGGGCTACAGGGAAGACTCGATCTGCTCTACCGCGACAGAGAAAATAAAAAGCTGGAAATATTTGAATTGAAGAGCGGCAGCACCTTCAGGCCCAATGCCTACAAAATCAATCCCTCTCACTATGCCCAAACCATGCTTTACTACCTGATTGTAAAGGATCTTTACCCCTCCGACACCCGCTTGTCGGCCTTCATTATATACGCCAAGGACCGGGAAAGTTTGAGATATGCCCCCTCGGCCAAAGCATTTCAGCAACAAACCATTGCGGTGAGAAATCAACTGCTGATCCGGGAATTGGTGATGCAACGACTCGATGAAATACCCTCGGAAGAATGGGAAAAAAGATTGGGGCTGGATGAACTCACAGAACTCAAGGGATTTACCGGCTCCGATGCGCGCGAAGTCACCGGCAAATGGAAGGCCCTGGATGCTTTGGAGCAGAGCTATTTCAGACATTTTTACGCCTTTGTTTCCAGGGAGTATCGCAACAGCAAAACTCAACTATTTTCTCAAAGTGACCGGCGGGGAGGACTGTCTGCTTTGTGGTTGGATTCCCGCAAAAGCAAAGAAGACCGCTTTGCGATTTTTTCCGGTTTAAAACTCACCCGCGACCAGGGAATGGAAGACAATCCGCTGTTGACTTTTTCCAAAAAGGAATGCCCACAACAACTCGCCAATTTCAGAATCGGAGATGTCGTGGTTCTCTACACCGATCAAAACACTCAGAATCGCACACCCTTTCTGCAAGTGTACCGAGGAACCCTCATTGATATCGACAGAGAATCACTGACCGTCCGACTCCGCAGCAAATGGTCCGATTCGGACAAACCCCCGAGCGCGGCCTCATGGATCCTGGAACCCGATGTATTGGAAAGCGGATTTCAGCACTACTTCCGCTCTCTGGCATTTTTTATGCATGCAAGTCCGGAAAAGCGACAGCTGTGGATGGGAAGG
>SKYC01000035.1 GCA_007128085.1 Saprospiraceae bacterium
AAGCCGCTTATCCACTTACCTTATCGGGGATATGATTTAAAATTTCCTGGACACTGGATCTTTTTTTGTAATCCGGATTAAAGTGACGCCATACAATCGTTCGGTCTGTATTTACAATATAGGTGGCCGGAATGGGAAGTCGCTGCGAGTCGTCCGAGTGGGCTTTTTTCAATTGAGCGCCCAGGATGGTATTGTACATAGCCCGTTCCATAAAACCCGGTCTGAAGGTGAGTTCAAAAAGATCAGATATAGCGTAATTCTTGTCGTGTAAAAGGGGAAAAGAAGCTTTGGTTTTTTGAGCTGTTTTTTTCAGATATTCAGCCGTTTCAGGGGATATGGCCACTACGTTGGCGCCTTTGGCTCCGATGGAGGACAAGCCATTTTCGAGTTTTTTCAGGTGACTATTGCAGATGGGACACCACCGGCCTCTGTAAAAAACCAGCACCAATGGCCCCTTTTTTAAGGCTTCTGAAAGTGTGAAAGTGCGACCAAATTGGTCTTCAGCCCTAAAACCCGGAACGCTGTCTCCAACCTGTAACCCTTCTGTTTCTTTTGCTTTTTTATTCATCGTTATCACTTTTATCCGTTAAAGTTTATATTTCTTATCGCTGCAGACTCAAAAATCAAAGTGAAACTTGGTGTCCGACAGTAAATTACCTGCTTGAGGATTGTCTTATCTTAAAACGAATTCAACCCAAATCCTTACAATGCCAGGATTTAAAGAGCAGCTGGAAGTCATGGTAATAAATTTGAAATGTCGCCGACAGTTGCGCTAAAGGGTTAGTTGAAAGAGAGCATAAATGGAGTGGTTGAGGACAATAATAACCATTGGAAGGCTCAAAAAAATATCTTATTTTTTGGAAAAAACATCTGACCGGAGTCTACATCGTACAAATAAAAAATCAACGCGGCCACTACGCCATTCGGCTACTGGTCATGGATTAGGAGAATCGCCCACTTTCTTATAAACCTGGGACAATACTTCATGTATTGAACGGCACATGTCTGGTTCTTGAATCCGCAATTTTTTTCGATCGATGTCGTCCTACACTTTGTCCTGTACACCTGCTTCTGAAGGCGTTTTGACCGCTCGGTCGATGTGGTTTTAAAAACATAAATCCCATTCCCATTGGTTGGTTTTCCATATTTTTTGTAACCTTATGCCTTCAAATAAATCGCGAAATTTAAAAGTTGTTGAATACGGGATTGTCGCTGAACGGCGTTCTTGAGAGTTCCGGATAAAAAAAACCAAAAAATGAAGCCACTGTTTTTAAAGATTATTGGATTGTCTTTTTTATTGCTTTTCCCATTGATTCAGACTGAAGAATTGTTAGCTCAGAGTGAAATTCTGGCCCGACACCCGGCCATTTCGCCCGATGGTGAACAAATCAGCTTTTCTTACCAGGGCGATATCTGGTTGGCTCCTTATGAAGGGGGCGTTGCCAGGAGGCTGAGCTTGCACGAGAGTTATGAGTTTGGTCCTGTATTCACCAGGGACGGTCAACACATTGTTTTCTCAGGCAATCGCCATGGCAACAACGATTTATTTAAAGTGGACGTACGCGGGAAACAAATAGAACGCCTCACTTACCACTCAGCCAGTAATGTGAATCCCGGCATTCAGACAGATGGAACGGTATTTTTCAATACGCGAAGAGCCTATGCATCGGTGGAACGGGAATGGGAAATATACCGCCTGGATCCCGGAGTAAAGACCCCCTACCGGGCAATGGATGCACTGGGATTCAACCCCACACCGACCGAAAACGGACGACTGATTGCCTTTGAAAAAGGAACGGCACCGACCAACCGAGAACCCTATACCGGGCCGGCCGCAAGAGATATCTATATTTATAACACCGCCCGGGAAGACTACCACCGAATTACCGAGGGCGAAGCCATGCACGTCAACCCACGATGGGCCGGAAACACGCTTTTTTATCTTTCTTCGCGTTCCGGAACCTACAATATCTACCGCCAGGAAATTGGAAATAACGGACAAAAAAGAGGCGAAGCACAAGCCTTGACTCAATTTGAGGAAAGTGGTATCCGGCACTTCGACGTGAGCAAGGACGGCAGTAAAATCATCTTTGAAAGAGGTATAGGAATGCATTCTCTGGACGTCAATACCGGTGAGATACGACCTGTTAAAGTGGAGGTGACCCGGGACTTCAGGTTTTATCCCGAGGAAAAAAAGAGTTTTAATTCGGATGCCAATGAATACGCCATTTCACCCAATGGGAAGTACGCGGCGATTACCATTCGGGGTGAAGTTTTTCTCACCCTCAACAACAAAGACCACAGCAATACCGTGAGTATTACTGACCACGCTGCGAGGGATCATCAACCCACATGGCTCAATGATTCTACACTCTTGTTTATTTCCGACCGAAACGGGCAATTTGAAATATATGCATGCCGATCTGACCATCCCGATCAGGGGGATATTTTCAGAACGCTGAGAAGAGAAACCGTAAAACTCACGGACTCGGAGGAAGACGTCATGAATTTTTGGCTTTCCAACGCAAAGGATCGAATAGCCATACAGGTGGGCAGAGGATCCCTATATACCGCCCGTATCGACTCTTCCGGCAACATCTCCAACTTTGTGACCTTGCTCGACGGATGGGCCGCGCCTTCGGGATTGGACTGGAGTCCGGACGATCAATGGCTTGCCTATGCACTGGCGGATCTCAATTTTAATACAGAGGTTTTCATCCAGCCTGTGGACAATTCTATGGAACCCGTAAATATCAGTATGCATCCCAGAAGAGATTTAAGTCCATTCTGGAGCAAAGACGGAAGTAAGTTGGGTTTTGTCTCCAACAGAAACAATCAGGATTACGACATTTGGTTTGTATGGCTCAAGCATGAAGATTGGGAGAGAACCCGGGCAGAGTGGAGTGAAATCGATATTTTTGGATTGGATGATCCCCCGGAAGTTCCCACTTCCCCAAGCGATGAAAACGGAGAAGAACCCGATGATGAAGAAGAAGAAGAAGAAACGGATGAAGAGCAAGAACCCATCCAGATAGACTTTGACAGAATCCACGAGAGATTGGTACAGGTAACCAGGGATGCAGGCAATGAGTGGAACCTCATGATATCTCCGGATGGAGAAACTTTTTATTTCACGGGAACATCGGCCACCGGGAATGCATTGCAATCCATTAAATGGGACGGTTCGGACCGCGAGGTAATTGCCGATAATTTCCGGGGGGGAAGCCTTCACCTCTCAGATGACGGCAAGCATATTTACTATCTCGACAGAGGCCGATTGAATAAAATAGCGGTATCGGGTGGGAGACCCGATAACATTCCCTACAATGCGAGAATGACCATTCGACACCTGGAAGAAATGGAGCAAATGTTCAATGAGGGTTGGAGAATGTTGGGAATGGGATTTTACGACCCCCAATTTCACGGTCAGGATTGGAATCAACTCAAAGAGCGGTATTTGCCAAAAGCCATGGCTGCGAGTACGAGACAAGATTTCCGCGACATGTTTAACCACATGCTCGGCCAACTGGATGCCAGTCACCTGGGAATGTTTGGCGGCAATCCGGAAGAGACACAGAGGGACATTACGGGCCGGCTCGGAATAGAGTTGAAGCCCGCCAGAAATGGATTGGAAGTCGTCCGCGTGGTCAGAGGAAGCCCCGCTTACCGTGAACGTTCAAGGCTTCAACCGGGCGATATCATCCGCTCCGTAAATGGCGAGTTGATAGATGCAGGACAAAATTTTTACAGTTTTCTGGATGAAAAAGCCGACGAGCGGGTAGCTTTGACGGTGCAGAGAATGGGTGGAGGCCTGGAGGAAGTGATCATACGTCCTACGACCAATATCAACAGAGAGCTCTATGAAGAGTGGGTGGAGGACAGGCGCCGGATTACCGATGAAGCATCGGGTGGCAGGCTCGGTTACATTCATATTCAGGGGATGAACCTGCCCAGTTTTGAGCGATTTGAGAGAGAGTTGATGGCCAGTGGACACGGCAAGGAAGGTATTGTTATTGACGTCAGGTACAACGGTGGAGGCTTCACCACGGACTTGTTGATGGCCATATTGAATACCCGCCAGCACTCGTATACCATTCCCCGGGGAGCCACCGAAGACATGGAGGGAAATAAGAAAGACTTTAAGAACTATTACCCCTATGGTGAGCGATTGCCCTTTCCGGTGGTGATGCAACCCACCATTACACTTATCAACGAAAGCAGTTATTCCAATGCCGAAATTTTCGCCCATGCCTACAAGCATCTGGGGCATGGTGAATTGGTGGGTCAACCTACTTTCGGTGCGGTGATCAGTACCGGAGGCCATCGCCTGATAGACGGGACCCTGGTGAGAATGCCATTCAGGGCCTGGTATGTGAGTGAAACCCATGAAAATATGGAAAACGGCCCGGCCGTACCGGATCACCTGGTGGAAGATCCTGTCGATGCCAAAGGAAAGGGAGAGGACCCCCAATTGATTCGCTCGGTGGAGTTGTTACTGAACCAAATAGATTCCCAATAAATTTCCTTTTATGACTACGCTCGAATTTCGCTCTTTCCGCCTCAATTTGAAGGACGTTTTTACCCTGTCTCACGGCAGTTACGAATATCGCGATACAGCGATTGTCACGATGAGATCCGGAGATCTGTATGGAATCGGGGAAGCCACGGTCATTCCCTATCTGGGTGTCAGCCTCCCAAAACTCAAATCGGCATTTGAGAGAGTGAAGTCTCAGCTTGAGAGTTTTAGTTGGGAAAATCCCGGTGAATTGTATCAGCAGGCGGCACCTCTGCTTGCGGAGGACTCATTTTTACTGTCCGCCATTGACTGTGCGGCCTGGGATCTGTATGGAAAAAGACAGGGAAAGCCTGTATATGAACTGCTGGGGTTAAATCCAACCGCCATTCCACTGACCAGTTACACCATTGGCAGAGATACAGAGGAGGTGATGAAGCGAAAAATGGAGGTCATGCCATGGCCCATTTACAAAATTAAAATCTCCTCCGGTCAAGACCTGGAGCTCATCAAAAACCTCAGAAAAGCCAGTGATTCAACCTTCAGAATCGATGCGAATTGTTCGTGGGAGCCCGATCGTCTTTACAGCCATTACCGCGAGTTGTCCGAGCTCAATGTAGACCTGCTGGAACAGCCTCTGCCGCTGGGGCAGGAAGTGCAACAGGACAAGAGCAAGCACCGCCGGGACCTGCCGGTTATTGCGGATGAGAGTTGCTCGGGCATCGAAGATGTAGAAAAATGCGCAGACTGGTTTGACGGAATTAACATCAAACTGATGAAGTGCGGTGGAATCACTCCGGCTTTGGAAATGATAAAAAGAGCCCGGGAGCTGGGGCTTAAAACCATGGGGGGATGCATGACGGAATCATCGGTAGGTATAGCCGCCATGGCACATATCAGCCCCCATTTTGATTACCTCGACCTGGACGGTGCTTTGTTACTCGCCAACGACCCCGCGCGTGGAGTGACAATTGACGCCGGGAAGATACGGGTGCCAAACAAGCCCGGCCTGGGATGTGAACTAAAGTAAAACCATGGATATCGACCAATTGCCCGGAAGGACGGTAAACTTCCACAATGAACAATTTTTGTACTTCAGTGGTACTTCCTACCTGGGAATGACCCATCATCCGGAGTTCAGAGAATGGGTAAAGAAAGGAATTGACGCTGTGGGAGTTCATTTTGGGGGCAGTAGGTTGAGCAATGTACAGCTCAGTGTATTTGATCAGGCCGAGGATTTTCTCGCCAAAAAATGCGGTGTTGAAAGTGCTCTTATTGTCTCTTCAGGTTCTTTTGCGGGGTATGTTAGTTCCCTCTTGATTTCAAAGGGAAAAGACAGTGCACTGGTTGCTCCCGGTACCCACTCCGCATTTTCAGCTCACTTTAAAGGATCTTCGGATTCGACTCGTTCCGATTGGGAAAAACGCGCTCAAGGGCAGATCAGTCGTAAAAGAACAGATGCGGTGGTCGTGACCAATTCCATTGACCCGCTCTTTTGCCGGCCCATTCAGATGGACTGGTTGAGGGGAGTATCGCCGGGTCGACATCCATTGGTGGTGGTCGATGACAGTCACGGAATAGGAGTGTGTGGAAGTCATGGGGAGGGGCATTGCAGGATGTGGGGCGATTCCAGGCCTGAAAAATTTATTTTTGCGGGATCGCTTGGAAAAGCAGTGGGCATTCCCGCCGGGTTCATAATCGGATCCAAAAATCATCTGGATCGCCTCAGAACCAAAAGTATTTACGGAGGCAGCTCACCTGCCAATCCCGCATTCCTCTATGCCTTTATTCGATCGGAGGAAATTCGACGACATCAATTGAAAAAGCTGAGGGCGAACATCCGGTATTTTTTGGATCAACTGAAAGCTCCCGAACTGTTCAATTACCTGTCCGACTACCCGGTTTTTTGCACAGCCGACCATGGCCTGTACGACCATTTGAGAAAGCACAAAATAATCATTTCGAGTTTCAACTATCCCGGCAAGGAGGATCCCAAGGTGACGCGAATCGTAATCAATGCCATGCACACGGAAGAGGATCTCAACGAGCTGGTTTTCCGCATCAATGAGTACACTCGAAGTATTTAAGCCGGATTGAAACCGAAGAAAAACCATTAGTTAATCCTTATCTTTGAATAGTAATTGTGAAAAAGAATAAAGACCATGGAAAACAAAGTAGTCTGGATAACCGGTGCCTCCGGGGGCATGGGCGAAGAACTGAGTCTCAGGTATGCCAAAAGGGGTTGGCGGGTCGTTCTCTCAGCGAGACGGGAGGATGAACTTCAGCGAGTCGCTTCTTCCTTTGATCATCCCGACAGGGCCTGCGTTTTGCCTTTGGATGTAACAGATACAGAGGCCTTCCCCGCTTTGACTGAAAAAGTCCTCGACCGCTTTGGCAGGATAGATCTCTGTATATTGAATGCGGGCATCAGCAGCAGGGACTACATCAGAAATACCGATTATGAGGTATTTGAAAAGCTGATGCAGGTCAACTACCTGGGCGCAGTGGCTCACACCCTGTCCGTACTACCCGTTTTCAGGGCACAGAAATCCGGGCACTTTGCGGTGATTTCTTCTCTGATGGGAAAATTCTCCTCTCCGGGACGGGCCGGTTATTCCGCTTCAAAACACGCACTTCACGGATTTTTTGACGGCCTGAGAATGGAGGAATACCCCCATATCAAAGTAACCCTCATTTGCCCCGGCTTTGTGCAAACAGATATTACCGCCAGTGCTTTAAAAGGAGACGGTTCCGCCCAGGGAAGTATCGATCGAACCACTGCCGAAGGAGTTCCCGTTGAAAAGGCAGTTTCCCTTATGGTCCGCGCCATAGACAAACAAAAGAAAGAGTTGGTATTCGGAGGATTTGAAAAGACGGGCGTTTACATTAAGCGCTTTTTTCCATCCGTTCTGGACTGGTTGGTACTAAAAAACAAGAAGAAATGGGAAATAAAAGAATCCTGAGGATTCGGTGCTGTCTGAGGTTCATTCTTGTCAATACCTTCGGGATTTATATCAATATCAATCATGGGCTTACCTCCCCGCCATGGCGGTTAGGTCCCAATTTTTCTGAGCCATCAGAAATAAAAACCCGAAGGGATGAAATGATTATAGCCGGGAAGTTGACGCGAAAATAAAACCCTGAAAGGGGGGCATTATTCGATCCACTCAAACAAATATTTTTCATCGTATTCAACCTCAAATTTTTGGAGGAAATCTAGATATTCTTCCCTAAAAGTTTTCTTTTTG
>SKYC01000329.1 GCA_007128085.1 Saprospiraceae bacterium
ACGAGGCCATTGAGGTTTTTAAAAAAGTGTTGGCGATTAAACCCTCGGATGCCAGTGCCCATTTTAACTTGGGTTGTACTTACTCCATCATTGAAAACAAGGAAAAAGCCTACAGGCATTTGGCTCTCGCTATTGAAAATGGGTTTGATGATTTTGAAAAATTAAAAACGCACCCAAAACTCGCGTTTCTTAGGGTACAGCCAGACTGGGATGAACGCTTTAAAGCCCAATTTAAAGATTCTCCGGCACTGCAAGCACCGGGCGAAAATTTACTCGACGATATTCAATCAAAAGATTCCCTCGAATTACCCGACGAGGGAAAAGGCAAAATTCTCGTAAAACTGAAAGAACTCAAGGACCTAAGAGATCGCGGTGAAATCAGTGATTCAGAATTTACCAGGGAAAAGAAAAGATTGTTGTGAGCTTTTGATTACATTGGGTTGTAAACATTTGCCGGCTGAACTGTTTAGTTAGTAGAGTAGAATCTTATGAAATGTTTATAAAGGATATTCCACTGCTGAAAAATGTTTTTATCTCGCCTTTTCAAAGCGCAGAGGAGGCCTCTGATTTAATGGCGAAACACCACTCCTGGGATGTACCTGTAGTTGATGGCCAAACATTTATTGGTATTGTAAATGAGGGAATTCTTATTTCAGAATTTAAATCCCCATTTATACGAGACCTAAAAAGTAAATTTACTATTAAATCTGTTAAAACAGAAGATCATTTACTTTTTGCTTATCGAACCATGCTTCAGTCGGGGATTTTTATGATGCCGGTTCTGAATGATGACAACCAATTTGTGGGTACGCTTTCCAGGTTGGTTTTATTTGAAAATTTCGGGAAGGTTTTTGGTTTTTTTGAACCCGGTAGTTTGATTGTTATTCGGGTGTTGAAAAGGGATTTTTCATTGAGTCGTGTTTGTCATTTGATAGAAAGTGAAGGGGGGTCTGTTCTGTCTTCTTTTGTATCCTCAGACAGTGATTCCGATTTCCTGAACCTCAGCCTGCGATTGCAAACGGTTGAAATCAATGACGTGGTCAGCACCCTTAAAAGACACGAATACGATGTGTTGAGTTTTTACAACGAAGACCAGTTGAAGGGTTTGCTCGATGATCGGTACGACCAGCTGATTAATTATCTCAATATTTGACTGTTTTTCGGAGGAATCCATCATTTAGTTAAAATTTTAAACAATGAACATTGGGGTGTTTGCCCAGAAATTGAGTTCCGTTGATCGCAAATGGGCGCGTTCATTTATCGGTTTTTTGAAGGATAACGGGTATGGAGTAAGTCTTCATAAGGAGCTATACGATTCCTTCCAAACGGCCAAGTTGCCAAACGATTTACCTTTTTTTACTGAAATCGATAACGAGGACACCCACTCCATGGATTATTTGATTTCTCTGGGTGGAGATGGTACCATGTTGAGGGCTGTTAACCTGACTTATAAAACCGAAATTCCAGTGCTCGGTATCAATTTGGGTAGACTTGGATTTCTCGCTTCTGTTGATAAAAAGAACGCGCGGATTGCCATAGATCGAATAAAAAAAGGTGAGTACGATATTCAAAAAAGGACATTACTTGAATTGGGTGGAAAACATAAGCTTTTTTTTCCCGACCCTGTAGCTTTGAATGATTTTACCGTTTTCAAGCGCGATACCTCTTCTATGATTGGTGTTCATACCTATATCAACGGAGAGTTTTTCAATACCTATTGGTCCGATGGCTTAATTATTTCTACGCCCACCGGATCCACGGGCTACAGTCTGAGTTGCGGTGGACCCATTGTTTTTCCCTCTTCGGGAAACCTTGTGATTACACCCATTGCCCCCCATAATTTGAATGTTCGCCCCATTGTAATTTCGGACGATTCTGAGATATCCATTCGCCTGGAGGGAAGAACCGACTCTTTTCTGTGTAGTTTGGATTCCCGTTTTGAGTCGATAAATAAAAAGCATCAACTACTGGTTAGGAAAAGCCGGTACCACGGTCAGGTTATGCTTATGCGGGACTACAGCTATACCGATGCATTGAGGGAAAAATTGACTTGGGGGTTCGACAAAAGAAGCAGCACCATATGAGGCATTTGACCGGTTATACAATAGTTTGATGATGTGTTTGGAGAAGATTATTTAGGGTAATTTTAAACATATGAAGACCCTTTTAAATATTGGAAATAAGACTTTTTCAGCCAACTTGGAAAAGCCCGTATCCATTGGGATTCGGATGGAGAACGAAGTCGATCAAAACCCCAGTTGTTTTTACGCCTTACCCCCCCAAATCAAGCCCTTTGTTTCCGGCGATTTTATCGGATCCATTAAAGAAGGCAGCCCGGTGAACTTTAAAAATGTATTTTTTAATCCGCACGGGAATGGGACCCATACGGAGTGCAGCGGGCATATTTACGACAATGGATTGGTTATAGGTGGATTACTTAATAAGTTTTTGTGGACTGCCCTGGTGGTCAGTATACGGCCGGAAGAAATCGATAAAGATCAACTTGTTTGTAAACCCGATTTTTTAAAAGAAAAGATGTTTGAGGGGGTTGATGCGGTTGTCATTCGGACTCTACCCAATGATGAGGGAAAAATACGGAGGAAGTACAGTGGTACCAATCCCCCGTACATCGATAGCGATTTTATTGCCTGGCTGCGGGAAAGAGGGATTCAACATTTACTCACGGATTTGCCCTCTGTGGACAAGGAAAAGGATGGCGGAGCTTTGGCTGGTCACAGAGCTTTTTGGGAATCTGTGGGCGATGAGCGAACAAGATGCACCATTTCTGAGTTAATCTATGTACCGGAGCACATTCAAGACGGGCTTTATTTACTGGAATTTCAGATAATGAATCTCGCCTTGGATGCCGCACCTTCCAATCCTGTTCTTTACTCATTGAAAAGGGAGGATGAGTCATCCGGGTAAATTTTATACAATGAAGAATCAATGGATCGTGGATTTTTAAATAAACAGTATTTGATTCAGCGGTTTAAGGACCAGGGCCTTGAATCCTACCGTTCCATTGTTCAATTTTACGAAAATCACCGGGCCGATATCAACCAATTGGATTTCGACGAATTTTTTGAAATTTACACCGAGTACGCCAATGCGCTTTACGAGATCGGCGCCCACCACAAATTCATCAAGCAGGCCGATAAAATCATAGAATTGAGTATTGAGCGGAATTTGGTTTACTACAACGGCAAGGATATTTTCCAGTTTTATTTATTGAAAAAAGCATACGCTTACTATAACCTGGGAATGTTGGACCGATGTGAAAAGGTGGTGATGGAGCTTTTGAAAATCGATCCCGACAAAACCATTTATCGGGATTTATTTGCAAAATCCGTCAATAAGAGGAAGAGTATAAGCCGTATAAACACGCGTATGTACGCAACCGTTTTACTATTGCTCAGTGCAGTGATTATCGGATTTGAATTGTTTGTCATACGGTTGTTTATGCCCGAATTGACCACGACATTTGAAATTATGCGGTCTATGGTTTTCGTTTCCGGTATTGTGCTTATGGTCATTGCAGAACTTTCCTCCTGGATTCACGCAAGAATGAAGGTTGAGGATTATATTCAAAAGGTGAAAAAAAAGCATTCAAAATGAATTTTGTTTCACGTGAAACATGAATGACTCCCGTATTAAAGGAGTTTTGGAGAGTTTTAGTCACACCCCTCCCCTTCCAGATAACTTTAATAGGACCATTTTTCATTGAAATGCCGGGAGTTTAAAGGCATCGAATAATGCCTGAATGTTTTAATTTATTTACATTTGATCCCCGTTTGAAGTCCCGATCCCCCCCTTTTTTTGTTTAAAATGAAAGAGACGGGTCATTGATTGCGGAATACTCAAGAAACCCTGTTCAATAATAATTTTCAAAAACACAGAATGAATACCAGCGGACTTAAAGTACATAGCCCTCATGTTTTATCCCTTTCCGGTAGTTTAAATGAACTCGCCTATGTTCCGTTGTCGGGTATTGGGATAGATGTTCAGATGTTGCCCCATTCCGGATCAGGACACAAAGTGAATTATTTCAAGAAGGAGTACTTTTCAGGCAGTGATACATTTGAAAGTAAGTTGGTTGATCTGATTGATGGATACACAAGGTTTTCGAATCTGAAGAAAAGTTTTTTGTACATATCCTTTCAAGCCAATTGTTATATTCGGGAGGAAGAAGTTTTTGTTGCACTTGCAACTGGACTGAATCATTGTTATAAGGGCAAAGGGCTGGAAGAGCAAGAGTTGTTTAATTTTTTGCTCCAATTTTTGAGAGTCAACGAAATACCGTTCTCTCTGCCTTTTTTACAAACCGCTTTTTTTGGAGGCATGAGATTCTTTTACGGGGAGAAAGAAGACAAACATTTCAGGGAACGGCTGCCAAATGGATATAAATGGGTTTGTATGCTATCTAAGAAAGCCTTTCATCCTCTATTACTGGAAGATGAAGATCTGCTTTTGGCTAAACAGAAAGCGGTAGCTTTTATTCACGGTTTGTTTTATGCCGATTTGTCCAAAATTAAACAAGGAATGACCCTCCGCAGTCTGCATGCATATCCCTCAAACTATCCGGAGTACCTAAAGACTTTTACTGAACTTGCTGAGAAATACGGTGCCGTAGGTTTTAATCACGCCTCCCAATCGCATTTGTATTACGCTTTGTTTCAAAACAGCCTGGAATCCTCTGACTTCCTGGGTGAGCTTCGAAGACGAACCGCCAAACATAAAAGATACCTCAAATTATTTGAATCTGAAATCAACGAAGAAGGGGTGATGGTTCTTTGATGAAAAAACATCAATGTTTCACGTGAAACAATACTTTTAACCATCCCTCTGCACCTGACCCCGACCCTAAAGATTACAAACCTCCGGAGGCTGAGGTTCTCGAAGCCCCGGAGAATTTTCCCCCAATTGTTATATCAGGACAAGCCGAATACCATGTTCTGTGGTTCAAATTGACATATTTTTTTACCACATAGGCACATAGTTGAGCTTCGGTTTGACACTTGCGGTTATCGATGGGGTTTATAGTTTCAACTGGCCTTCTTTTTACCACAAGGCAAATAGGTATAGTTTCAGCTAAGACCTCCGGAGGCTGAGGTGGTTCCTGAGCCTGCCGAAGGGCTCTCGAAGCCCTGGAATTTTATTACCAAAATCACGATATCTGTACAAGCTCAATACCATGTTCTGTGGTTCAAATTGACATTGTTTTTTACCACATAGACATAGTTGAGCTTCGGTTTGACACTTATCGTTATATATGGGCTTTTGAATATCAGCTGGACCTTTTTTTTAACCACATAGACATATAGTAAGAGCCTCACCTACGAATCTCCGGTGGCTGAGGTTCTCGAAGCCCCGGAGACTAATCCCCCCAATCGCGATATCTGGATAAGCTCAATACCATGTTCTGTGGTTCAAATTGACATTGTTTTTTACCACATAGACACATAGTTGGGTCTGCGTCTAACGATTCCCGAGCCACTAAAGGTCAGGAACCTCCGGTGGCTGAGGTTCTAGAAGCCCCGGAGACCAATCCCCCCAGTCGCGATATCTGGATAAGTTCAATACCATGTTCTATCGTTCAAATTGACATTGTTTTTTACCAAATAGGCACATAGTTGAGCTTCGGTTTTACCATTACCGTTATATATTGGCTTTTGAATATCAGCTGGACCTTTTTTTAACCACATAGACAAATAGTTAGAGCCTCACCTGCGAACCTCCGGTGGCTGAGGTTCTCGAAGCCCCGGAGTTTTATCCCCCCAATCACGATATCAGGACAAGCTCAATGCATTACTCTGGAAACTTTGTGGTCTCTATCGTTCCAATTGGCTTTGTTACTTAACACATAGGCACATAGTTAGAGTCTCGGCTACGAATCTGTGGTGGCTGAGGCTCTCGAAGCCAGCGGAGATTATTCCCCTATCACCATACTGCGCAGTTTTAGCATATCACAGATAGTATTGTAAGAACCAAGGTTATTTATTCTTTCGTCGGATTAAGAAATGCATTGATCGATTAGGAGAAAAAGAGTCATTATTATTGCGGATCTTTGCAAAGTAGTTGCAAAAAACAACGGTCACTTCCATTCTTTAAAGACCTATTACTTAACAAAAAACAAAGTCGTGAAAATAACTCTAATACTTTTATGGACGTTGGGCTCAATTTGTCTGATGGCCCGGGATTTTGATCGGGAGAAAATGGATGCATTTTTTTCCAACCTGGAGGACAACAACCGCGGAATGGGCAGTATTTCTCTTTTTTATGAGGGCGAAGAAATTTATGCACACTCCTACGGGTATTCCAATCTGGAAGAAGGTACCAGAGCGGATTACCACACTCGTTACCGTGTGGGATCTGTATCAAAAATCTATACTTCGACCCTTATTTTGAGACTCATTGAGGAAGAAGAGCTGTCAATACAAACCAAGCTGTTGGAATTTTTTCCACAGTTTCCCTCCGCTGCCGAAATTACCATAGAAATGTTACTGAGGCATAGAAGCGGCATATTCAACTTTACAAGCGGCGAGGACTATTTGAATTGGCATCGCAACCCACATACCAGAGAGGAGCTGCTGCATAGGATTCTGGTTCACGAGCCAGATTTTAGTCCCGGAGAGCGGACCGAGTATTCCAACAGCAACTACGTCTTGCTGAGCATGATAGCCGAAGAAGTGAAGGGAAAACCGTTAGGGAAAATTCTGAACGAATACATTACCGGCAGACTGAAACTCTCCGACACTTATCTGTATGAAGGAGCAGCCAAACGACCGGGAAGCGAGGCCCGATCTTATTTGGGGTTTCCCGAATGGACTTTGGAGGAGGAAACCCACCTGAGTGTACCATTGGGAGCCGGTTCGATTGTTTCCAGACCGACTGAAATGAATGAATTTTTGACTGCTTTGTTTTCCGGAGAAATTATCGACCAAAATTCGCTGGAGTTAATGATGAAAACCGAAGAGGGTTTTGGCCTGGGATTGATCCAAATCCCGTTTTACAACAAGACCGGTTATGGTCATACCGGTGGCATTGACGGTTTCCAGTCAGCGGCATTCTACTTTCCCGATGAAAATCTGTCGATGGCGTTTACCGGAAATGCAATGGCCTATTCCATGAACGAAATCATGATAGCCGTATTGAGTATTTTCTATGGAATGGATTATGAGTTGCCCGAATTTTCCGACCCCTTGGTATTGTCCGAAGAGGAACTCCGGGTGTACGAAGGAGAATACAGTAGCCCGGACTTCCCACTGGATATACATATTTTTGTGGAAAACCAACGACTGATGGGCAGGGCCACCGGACAACCCTCTTTTCCTCTGGAAGCGGTTGAAACGAATAAGTTTAAGTTTGATCAAGCCATGCTTGAAATCACATTTGAGCCCGAAAACGACCTGTTGATATTAAAACAAGGGGGTGGAGTTTTTAGACTGAAGCGATGAAAAAAACATCGGCCAATGAATGGTTTTACCTAATCACCGACGGCTTTGATTTTTACTTTTCTCATTTTAATTACCTGAGTTCGATTATTCTAACTCGCATAAAAATTTATAAATCAATGTTTTGTCAATATTGTAAGACTAAAACTGAATTGATGTACCTTGTTTTTTACTTTTTTGTCTTTTAAAAGATCACTTTTCATAGAAATCCTCCCCACACCTCGTTCCCCCACCAATCCCTCCCCAATCCCTCCCCAACTCGTTGGGGATTGGGGAGGGATTGGGGAGGGGC